>DASZOD010000217.1:0-5440 GCA_035550935.1 Egibacteraceae bacterium
CACGAGGCTGAGCCAGGCGGCGCCCTTCAGCTCCGACCCAGCCGCATGCGGCCCAGCTGCTCGCTGCCGACGGCGGCGGCGGCGATGCCCGCCACGAGGAACAGCGCTGCCTTGAACGCTGCGTGGGCGACGAGGTGGGCGACGCCGATCGAGGCCGATCCGGCGCCGATGGCGACGAGCATGAGCCCGTGGTGGGCGGAGGTGGAGGCGGCCAGCAGCTTCTTGGCGTGCGGCTGGACGCTGGCGACGACCCCGCCCAGGATGGCGGTGCCCAGCCCCACGGCCAGCAGCGACGGTCCGAACCAACCGACCAGGCGCAGGGTCGGGTGCAGCCGCGCCAGCAGGTAGGCGCCTGCCGCCACCATGGTCGCGGCGTGCAGCAGCGCCGACACCGACGTCGGTCCTGCCATGGCGGACAGCAGCCACGGCGCGAAGGGGACCTGCGCGGACTTCGCCACGGCGGCCAGCACGATGCCGAACACCATGACGTGCTGGAGGGACCCGGTGACGTCGCCGAGGTCGGCGTAGCGCAGTGAGCCGGTCGCGGCGAACGCGGCCCCGGCCGCCAGGAACAGGCCCAAGTCGCCGAAGCGGGTGGTGTTGAAGGCCTGGGCTGCCGCCGCCGGCTTGTCGGCTTCCCACCACGCGTGCCCGATGAGCGCCCACGACGCCCAGCCGACCAGTTCCCAGCCGAGCAGCAGGGTCAGCAGGTCGGCGGCGATGACCACCAGCTCCATGGCGCCCACGAACGCCACGAGCAGTCCGACGAGGCGGGCCAGCCCACGGCGGTCCTCGTGCGCAGCGGCGTAGACGACGATCGGCACGGCGACCGCCGGGGCCAGGACGGCGACCGTGCCGGCGACCGGGTCGATCCCGGCGTGCAGCGCCAGCCCGCCCCCCCAGGAGACCGTCGCCGTCGGGCGGTTGCGGGCGGCCCACAGCGCCAGCCCCAGCGTGGCCAGCAGCGCCGCCGTCCCCATGGTCCCGAGCACCCAGCGCCGTCCACGGCCGCCCGGCCTGCCCGCGGCCGGCAGCAAGCGCAGCGGCTGGCCGGCCCAGATGGCGCCCCCGGCGACGAGCGGCAGCAGCGCAGTCCACCAGACCATCAGTGCTTCAGGGAGTCGGTGGCCTCGGTGGTGTCGGCCTGGCGGACGCGGTAGACGTTGATCACCAGGGCGAAGCCGATGGCCATCTCGACGGCCATGACGGTCAGGGCGACGATGGCCAGCACCTGGCCCTTCGCCGCGCCGGCGGCGGCGAACGCCCAGAACCCCACCGTGGCGATCAGCACGCCGCTGACGATGAGCTCCAGGCCCATCATGATCATGACGAACGACTGCTGGGACAGGGCGCCGTACACCCCTACCCCGATGACGGCCGCGGCGACGACGATCACCGTGGACAGGGTCATCGCGGCCGCCGGTCGTCGGTCTGCCGCTCGTCGGCTTCGCCGTCGGCGTCGGGTGGCGCCGACCCGTGGTCGGCCGGGCCGAAACGGCCGCGGCTGCTGGACAGGACGACGGCCCCGATCATGGGCGCCAGCAGCGTCACGGCCGCGGACTCGAACACGAGCATCGAGGGGCCCAGCAGCTCGACCCCCAGGTCCTCGAGCGCCGTGGCCGCATCCACCAGGGGACGGTCAGGCAGGTCGCCGAAGACGCCGACCGCAGCCAGGCCGAGGAAGGCGACCCAGCCCGCGACCGCGGCGAGCGTCTTCTGGTGCACCATGCGCATCGGGTTGAGGCCGGCGGGGTTCATCATGAAGGCGACCATGAACAGGGCCATGACCGTCATCTCGACGGCCATCATGAACAGCAGCGCCATCCCCAGGTACTCGGCGGCCAGCAGCAGCATGACCGCGGCGCCGGCCGCCACCGACGCCAGCAGCAGGAACGAGGCACGCACCATCGAGGCGGTCTTGAACACCCGCCAGCCGCTGGCGACGGCCCCCACCGAGAACAACCAGAAGAACCCGTCGACCCACGCCGAGTCGCTCACGGCAGGGCCTGCACGCCGGCGACCACGAGGTCCAGGAAGGCGAGAGGCAGCAGGACCGTCCAGGCGCTGACGACGAAGCGCTCGGGACGCACGCGTGCGGCGCGGTGCCCCAGCCACACGGTGACGGTCAGCAACGCCAGCGTCTTGAGGACCATCCACAGCGGTCCGGGCAGCCAGGGGCCCAGCCAGCCGCCCAGGAACGCCGCGGCGCCCATCGCCGAGGCGGCGACGAGCCAGGCGGCCCGCGAGCCTTCCCACGCCAGCCGCGCCGGACCGGAGAGCTCCGCGCCGGTGCCGCCGGCCAGGTCGTCGCCGTCGGGCAGGTTCAGGGGGCCCCAGAAGGCGACGCCGAGCGTGACGACCACGAACAGCGGCAGCCCCAGCGGCTGGCGCAGCACGTTCCACAGGCTCTCCTGCGACTCGACGATGCGGGTGACCTGCAGCGAGCGCGCCGGCAGCGCCGCGGCGATCAGCACGAACATCGACAGCAGCTCGAAGGAGACGGCCTGGGCGACGAAGCGGTAGGCGCCCAGCAACGGGAACGCCGAGTTGGGCGACCAGCCGTGCAGGTAGACGCCGACCATGGCCAGCATCTCGGCCGCGCCCCAGACCACGATGCCGGTGCGCAGGTCGGCGACGACGCGCCCCTCCGACAGCGGCACCACGGTGAGGGCCGCGGCGGCCATGGCCCCGTAGAGGGCGGGGGCCAGCATCCAGGCGGACGCGTCGGGTCGCTCGGTGCTGACGCCGCGCTGCACGAGCAGCAGACAGGCGCGCCGCCACGGCAGGCTCAGCGCGTCGCCGACGGCCAGGGGCCGGCCGGCCCGGCGCCGGCCGGCCAGCGCGTCGAGGACGCCGGTGGCGTAGACGCCGGCGACGAGCGCGCCGCCCACGGCGGGGACGGCCACCCACGGGGCGACGGCGCTCACCGTAGCGTCACCCCGACCTGTGCCGCGGGCTGCGCTTCGAGGTCGAAGTCCAGGCTGGCGATCGTCGCGACCGCGTCGCCCCACTCCATGCCCGCCAGCAGGTCGCCCACCAGGCCCAGCAGGAGCCCCGACGGGGCGCTGGCTGTGCTGAGCTCGCCCTGGGGGCTCTCCACACGGTCCCTCGCCACGCTGGCAGGCGCGCCCGACTGGGCGGCCTGGGCCAGCCGCAGCGACTGCTCGGCCTCGCCCAGGCGCTGGCGGAACCGGGCCCAGGCGTCCGCTCCGTCGTGGGTGACCGGGCGGAAGCCCAGGTCGGCGTAGGCGGGGTCGTCGAGGCGCGCGTCGCGGACGACGCCCGCCGCCCGCGCCACCGGGCCGCCGAGGCCCGCCGGCAGCTGCGCCGCGCTGACGCGCCCCACACCCCGGGTGGCCCAGCGCAGCGTGGGGTCGCGCTCGAGGCGCCGGCGCAGTGCGGCCAGGCGGGGCAGCGCGTCGCTGGTCAGCCCGACCGCTAGGCTCAGCGTGCGCAGCGCGGCCGCGCGCAGGCCGTGCAGCCGCAGCGTGGCGGCGGCCCAGCGCAGGTGGTGGCCGGCTCGGGCCAGCTCGAGCAGGGGGACCCCCACCGGCTCGCGCAGGGCCCGCCGGAACGGGTCGTCGCCAAAGCCGGGCGCCACCGCCGCCCGCTCGGCGGCCGCTGCGGCATCGGCGAACGCGTTGGCGGCGATCGACGCTTCCTGCACCACGTCGCCTTGGAGCACGACGTCGAGGACGAGGCCAGCAGGCAACGCCGGGAAGAACGGGCCGACCCGCAGGGGCAGCCGGTCCAGGGCCAGCCCGTCGCGGTCCGGCCCGGTCATGGGCATCGGCCGACCGTAGGGGCGGCCGCCCATCATCCCCTCGCCGCCCTGGCCGTGGGGCCCCACGCCTTTCCAGGGGGAGGGCGGCTCATGGGGCAGAAGGCTGGCTTCGCTGTCACGCTCGCCGGTCACCAGGCCGCGGTGGACCCGCTTGAGGACGGCCACCACGTCGCCGTCGGGGGGGACCACCGTCGCTGCGGGGAAGGTCTCCGCCGCCGCAGCGAGGTCGCCGCGGGCCCAGCAGACGGTGGCGCGCGGGTGCGGCAGCTGGTCGTGGACCTGCGCCGCGGCGGGCCGCAGGGCCGCTGGCAGCCAGCCGGCGACGAGCAGCACCGTCGCTGCCCGGGGGGAGGCGACCACGTCGATCCCCGGACACAGCCGCAGCTCCTCGACGCCGTCGCGCGCGCCGCCGCCGACCACAGGGAACACCGGGACGGGAGCGCGTGCGGCAGCACCCGTCAGGAACCTCACTGCCACCGCAGCGCCCCCTCGCGCCAGGCGTAGAGGACCCCCAGGGAGAGGATCCCCAGGAACATGCCCATCTCGACCAGGGCCTTCATCCCCTCCTGGACGTACACGACCGCCCAGGGGTACATGAACATCATCTCCATCTCGAAGGCGATGAAGACGAGCGTCATCGGGTAGTAGCGCAGGTGGAAGCGGCTCCAGGCGTGGGTGGGCGGCGGGTGCCCGCCCAGGACCGGGACAGCCTCGGGCGGTGGCACCTGCTGGGGGTCGGTCACCGACCCCAGCCAGCGCAGCGCGAGCAGGGCAGCGACGGCTGCGAGCACCACGGCGAGGACGGTGCCCAGGGCGGCGAACACGGCTTCTTACCTCCCCGTTCAGGCCACGGCTCAGGAACTCTTTCACCTGACCGTCATCCGAAACCCCGTACGGATATGAGGCCGGCCTCGGAGCCGGGCGCTCAGACGCCGTGGCGGCCCAGGAGCGCTCGCAGGGCCGGCTCCAGCAGCGGGTGGTGGAAGCCGTAGCCGTCGGCCTGCAGGCGTTCGGGCGCGAGCCGGGCGCTGCCCAGCAGCAGCTCGTCGGCCATCTCGCCCAGGGCCAGCCGGGCGCTCCACGCCGGCACCGGGACCAGCGCGGGGCGCCTCAGCACCGTGGCCAGGGTGCGGGTGAACTCGGCGTTGCGCACCGGGTTGGGGGACGCGGTGTTGACCGGACCGTCGAGGCCCTCGCTGGTCAGGGCGTGGGCGATGATCCCCGTCGCGTCGTCGATGCTGACCCAGCTCCAGTACTGGCGGCCCGACCCCAGGCGCCCGCCCACACCGAACTTGAACAGCGGCAGGATCCTGCCCAGCGCTCC
The DNA here is from genome assembly GCA_035550935.1 of Egibacteraceae bacterium. Lineage (GTDB taxonomy): Bacteria > Actinomycetota > Nitriliruptoria > Euzebyales > Egibacteraceae > DASZOD01. Next base: position 5,109 of record DASZOD010000217.1, read on the forward strand.
GCCCCGGGGGCTGAGGGCGAGACTGTTGCGCAGGTGCACGACGCGTATCCCGGCCTCGCGGGCCCGGTCGGCCGCCGCCTCCCACTCCCGGCACACGTCGGCCAGAAAGCCCTGCCCGGGCGGGCTGTCCTCGGTGAGCACCTCGTCGCCCCGGTCGCCGTAGTAGTTCATCCCCGAGGCGCACACCAGCACCGTGGGCCGCTCCGCCAGCCCCGCCAGGGTCCCCGCGAGCAGCCGCGTCCCCAGCACCCGGCTGTCGCGGATACGACGCTTGTGGGCCCGCGTCCAGCGCCGCCCCGCGATCGGCTCCCCGGCCAGGTGCACGACGGCGT
>DASZOD010000218.1:0-3796 GCA_035550935.1 Egibacteraceae bacterium
CGGCGGCAACAGCGGCCTCGTGGGCTCCGGCGGCGGCGTCGGTGACCAGCCCGGTGGCCTCGGCGACGGCCGGCAGGCCGCCGGCCGCCGGGTCGCCGGCCACGCTCCCGGCGGCCTGCGCTGCCGCGTCGGCGGCGGCGCGCAGCGCGGCGGCGTCGCCGGATGCCGCCGCCACAGCATCGCGCATCGCCTGCCCGCGGGGCAGCTCATGACGGGCGCCGTCGAGCCTGCTCGCGGCGCGCAGCAGGCTGCGGGCCAGGCCCACCATCGGCTCGCCCAGCGCGGCCCGGGCCCCGCGCACGGCGTCGTGGTCGCTCGTCGGCGGGCCCGCCAGGGGGGCGCCGGCGGAGCACCCCGCGACCAGCGCGGCGGTCACCGCAAGCGCGCTCAGCCGCGGGCTCACCCCGAACCGGGGCCGCTGCCGCCAGCCGGGCCGTCGACAGCGGGGCGGCGCAGCACGACGACCGCGCAGTCGTCGGTCGTGCCGTCTTCGCTCCACGCCTGCACCGCGTCCCACACCGCCTCGGCGAGCGCGTCGGCGCCCAGGTCGCGGTGCCGCTCCAGCACGCCCACCAGGCGCCCGGTGCCCAGTTGCTCGTCACCGGGGTTCCCGGCGCGACGGGCCTCGGTGACCCCGTCGGTGTACAGCAGCAGGCTGCAGCCCGGATCGAGGGCGAACTGCCGCTGGCTGTAGCCGGCGGCGCGGTCGATGCCGATCGGCATGTCGGGGGTGCCGTCGACCGCCCGCACGCCCTGGGAGCCGACCAGCAGCGGAGCCGGGTGCCCGGCCACCGACACGTCGACCCGCCAGCTCACCGGGTCGATGCGGGCGTAGGCCAGCGTCAGGAAGCGCTCGATCGTGGTCTGTTCGCACACGGCGGCGTTGAGCCTCGTCATGACCTCCTGCGACGGCGTCCCGCTCAGCGCGTACGCCCGCAGCGTGTACACCGCCATGGCCGTGAGGCTGGCCGCCTCCACCCCTTTGCCGGACACGTCGCCGCAGGCCATGCCGATGTGGCCGGTGGCGGTGGTGAACAGGTCGAAGAAGTCGCCGCCCACGTCGACCCCGGCGGCCGCCGACCGGTAGATGTAGCCGACCTCGACGCCGGCCGGCCGCTCGTGCGGCCGCAGCTGGCGCACCAGCGAGTCGACCACGGTCTGCACGCGCCGGTTCAACGACGTCTGGTGCACCGCCGACGCCAGCGCGTGGGCCAGCGTGGCCAGCAGGTCGTCGACCAGCGCGGGCAACCCCCCGGCGGTGTAGACGCCCAGCACCCCCGTGGCCGGCTCGGGAACCCGCACCAGGCGAACCTCGTGCTCGGGCCAGCTGCTGGTCGCAGCGGCGGTGGCGCCGCCGGCCGGGGGTTCGGCCGGGTCCCCACGCAACAGTCTGGCGGCGCCGCTGGACGCCGGCAGGCGGACCACGAGCTGGCGGACGTCGTCGGGCAGCCCAGAGGCATCTTCGAGCTTGAGGCCCACCGGGTCCGAGTCGTCGCCGCACCACAGGGCGGCACCGGCCATCCCCATGTCTTCGACCAGGCCCCGCAGCAGGCGGCGACGCACGACCCGGGGCTCGGTTGCCTCCACCAGCGCGGCCGAGATGGTCACCGCCGCGCGCATGACCGTCTCCAGGCGCCCGAACTGGTCGCGCAGGCCGGCGCTGTCGAGGGCGGCCGATGCGAGCACCGCGCTGAGCTCCAGGTGCTCGAGGTCGACGTCGTCGAAGGCGCCCCGGTGAGGGCCGCCCACGACGACGGCGCCGAGCGCGCGGCCCCGCACCCCCAGCCCGGCTAGAGCCAGCTGCTCCCAGCCCGGGTCGCCGGCGAAGGGCACCGGGGGCGGCTGGCCGCCATGCGCGCTCCAGGCCAGCCGGTGGCGGCCCAGCGCAGCCTGCCAGACCGGTGAGGACAGCCCGTCGGTCGCGACCTTGGCGGGCAGCCCGGCGTCCGGGGTGGAGGCCACGATGCTCAAGCGGCGGGAGCCGTCGATGAGCAGCAGAGCCGCCCGCTCGGCCCGCGCCGCAGTGGCGGCCGCAGCCACGATGTCCTCGTGGATCTCCTGGACCGACCTGTCGGCGACCAGGCCCGCGGCGAGGTTGCGCAGCCCGTCGCCGGGGGGCGGCTCGGCGTCGCTGGCGGGCATGTCCTCGCCGCCGCGCAGCCACGCCAGGGCGCCCCAGACCGTGCCCGGCGCGTCAGTCAGCGGCTGCAGCTCCATCGTCCAGCGCGTCCCAGGGCCGTCGAATCCCGACCGGGCCTGTTCGACGACCACGGTGGCGCCCTCAGAAGGCCGGGCGCCGCGACGGACGTCCTCCAGCAGCTCGGCGACCTCCGGCCAGCCACCGTGCGGAGGCAGCACGTCGCGCAACGAGCGGCCATGGGGCGAGGTCCCCGCGGCGACGGCGCGGGCGAAGGCGTCGTTGGCCAGCACCACCCGCCAATCCTGCGCGGCGTCCAGCAGCGCGGCTGGAAAGGGCAGGCAGTCCACGAGCCTGCGGTAGGCGCCGGTCCGCTCGGTTGCGCCCGCGCCGCTGCTCGCCATGACCACGTGTCGACCTCCGCAACCCGCAAGGGGTGAGAACAGCCGCATCGTAGTCCTCTACCGGGGCCCGAGCGACCTGGGCCTGCTGCGGCTCTGGGCAGTCCCGCTACCGGCAAGAGCGCCCGAGCAGCGTGTCGGGATGCGGTGCGGGCAGCCGCAGACGCGACGCCACACGCGAAGGGGCGGCCCGCAAGAGGCCGCCCCTCGGCGTCCGGTGGGTTGGCGAGGCCTAGAAGTCCATGCCTCCCATGTCGCCCATGCCACCGTGGCCGTGGGCGCCGGCGGCGGCGGTTTCCTTGGGCTCGGGCTTGTCGGCCACCAGCGTCTCGGTGGTCAACAGCAGGCCGGCGATCGACGCGGCGTTCTGCAGCGCCGAACGGACGACCTTGGCGGGGTCGATGACCCCGAAGCGGATCATGTCGCCGTACTCGCCGGTGAGAGCGTTGAGGCCCTCCCCCTGGTCGAGGCCGCGCACCTTCTCCACCACCACGCTGCCCTCCAGGCCGGCGTTGTTGGCGATCCAGCGCAGCGGCTCGACCAGCGCCAGCCGGACGATGTTCGCGCCGGTGGCGTAGTCGCCCTCCAGCGTCAGGTCGTCCAGGGCGCCGATGGCCTGCAGCAGCACGGTGCCGCCGCCGCCGACGATGCCCTCTTCGACCGCCGCGCGGGTCGCCGACAGGGCGTCCTCGATGCGGTGCTTCTTCTCCTTCAGCTCGACCTCGGTGGCCGCGCCAACCTTGACGACCGCGACGCCGCCGGACAGCTTGGCAAGCCGCTCCTGCAGCTTCTCACGGTCCCAGTCGGAGTCGGTCTTGTCGATCTCGGCCTTGATCTGGGCAATGCGACCCTTGATGTCTTCCTCGGCGCCTGCGCCTTCGACGATGGTCGTGTTGTCCTTGGTGATCGTGACCTTGCGGGCCTTGCCCAGCAGGTCCAGCGTCACACCGTCCAGCTTGAGGCCGACCTCCTCGGAGATGACCTGGCCGCCGGTGAGGATGGCCATGTCCTGGAGCATTGCCTTGCGGCGTTCGCCGAAGCCCGGCGCCTTGACCGCGACCGAGGTGAACGTGCCTCGGATCTTGTTGACGACCAGGGTGGCCAGGGCCTCGCCCTCGACGATCGTGGTCTCGTCCTTGGTGACCACCACCTTGCGGGCCCGGCCCAGCATGTCGAGCTGGGTGTTCTCCAGCTTGAGGCCGACCTCTTCCGAGATCACCTGGCCACCCGCCAGGATCGCGATGTCCTGGAGCATGGC
>DASZOD010000219.1:0-3865 GCA_035550935.1 Egibacteraceae bacterium
GCTGGGCGGTGGCGGCCGCCGGAGGGGTCACCGTCGGCGCGCTGGTGGCGGTCAACGCCCTGGGCGACGTCCTCGACGAGCGCGGCGCGGTCCTGGCGGGAGCCCGGGCGCCCGCGGGACATCCGCGCTTCCCCGCGGCCCGTCCGCCCACCGCGGTGGTCGCCGAGCACACCGTCATCGGCTGCCTGGTCACCGACGCCCTCCTGAGCAAACCCGAGGCAGCCCGGGCCGCCGACCTCGCCCACAGCGGCGTCGCTCGCGCCGTCAGCCCCGCCCACACCACCTTCGACGGCGATGCGCTGTTCCTGCTGTGCGCCCAGCGGCTGCCCGCCAGCGTCGACCTCGTCGCCGACCTGGGCGCGCGGGCGGTGGCCGGCGCGATCCGGGCCGCCGTCCGCCACGCCCAGGCCATCCCCGGCGTCCCCGCGGATCCCCGAGCCGCCCGCCCGGCTGGGTCACCGTCCCGGGGCTGTTAGCCGCGGAAGCGGTCCACCCACTCGCGCAGCACCGGCGACCTGGCCGAGGCCGCCTGCGCCCACGTCTCGTACTCCAACACCGCTTCGAAGCCCGCGCCGCTGGCGGCCAGGCGCACGCTGCGCTTGATGTGGCGGGCCAGGTCGGGGTCCAGGCGGGCGATGCGCCCGGCGACGTCGAGCGCCGCGGCCACGGCGTCGTGCTCCGGACCGTCTGCCAGGCCGGCGGCGACCGCTCGTTCGGCGTCGAGGGTCTCCCCCAGCAGCAGGGTGCGCAGCGCGGCGCCGGCTCCGATCAGGCGCACCAGAAACCAGCTGCAACCCCCGCCCGGATGCAGCCCGATGCGGGCGAAGGTGACCCCGAACGACGCCTGGGCTCCGGCGACGCGCAGGTCACACGCCAGCGCCAGGTTCAGGCCTGCGCCCACAGCCGGCCCGTTGACCGCGGCGATCGTGGGCAACGTCAGCTCGAACACGCGCAGGAACGACCGGTAGTAGCCGTGCAGGGCGGTCCGGGTCTGCGCGACGGGCCGGTCGGGGTCACCGAACAGCGCCGGCAGGTCGGCACCGGCGCAGAAGGCCGGTCCCTGCCCGGTGACGACCAGCGCGCGCGCGCCGCGGTCGGCGTCGACGGCGTCGGCGGCGGCGACGAGCTCGGAGGCCATCTGCGGTCCGATGGCGTTGCGCCGGTCAGGGTCGACCAGCGTGAGCAGGCGCACGCCGTCGCCGAGGTCGTCCAGGCGCACCTTGGCCATGCTGTCGGCTCCTCCCGGGCGGCCCACCCGGGCGCAGCCTGGTGGCTTCCCGGGCGGCCCACCCGGGGGCAGGCTAGTAGCTTCGGCGGCCGGTCTGTGGCGACGGCGGTGCAGGTGAGGTGGCGACGGATGCTGGGGGCGCTGCTGGCGGCGTGGCTGGCCGCAAGCGGCTGCGGTCGTGGGTCACCGACCCTTCCCGCCGCCACGGAAGCCGCCAGCGTCACCCGGGTGGTGGACGGGGACACCCTGGTCGTGGCCGGGGGCGAGCGCGTGCGCCTCATCGGCGTCGACGCGCCCGAGTCGGTCAAGCCCCACAGCCCCGTCGAGTGCTACGGGAGGGAAGCGTCCCGGCACCTGGCGCTCCTGCTGCCCCCGGGCACGCCTGTGCGCCTGGAGGCCGACGTCGAACCGCGCGACCGCTACGGGCGGATGCTCGCCTACGTCTACCGGGTCGGAGACGGGCTGTTCGTCAACGCCGCCATGGTCCGCGACGGCTACGCGCAGCCGCTGTCCATCCCGCCGAACGTCGCCCACGCCGACGAGTTCGTGGCGCTGGCCCGCCAGGCCAGGCAAACAAACCGCGGCCTGTGGTCCGCCTGCCCGCCGGGACCGGCCACCGGCTGAAGGCGACGGCAGCGGGCAGCGGCAGGACCGTGCCGGGGCCGGACACAGCCGGCGGACGCGGGGGCGGCATTACACTCCGCGGAAGCCGCGACCCAGGAGACACAGAGTCGTGAGGAGCTGGCAGCAGCTGCGCGCCGACGCGTCGGGCTGCACCCGCTGCCGGCTCGCCGCCGGGCGCACCCAGGTGGTCTTCGGCGTCGGCGACCCCGACGCCGGCCTCATGTTCGTGGGGGAGGCCCCCGGCTACCACGAGGACCGTCAGGGCGAGCCGTTCGTCGGCGCCGCCGGGCAGCTGCTCGACCGGCTCTGCGCAGAGGTGGGGCTGAGCCGCCGCAGCGGCGTGTACATCGCCAACGTGCTCAAGTGCCGGCCTCCCGGCAACCGCGACCCGCTGCCCGACGAGATCGCCTCCTGCCGGCCCTACCTGCACGAGCAGCTGGCACACGTCGACCCTGCCGTCGTCGTCACCCTCGGTGCGTTCGCGACGCGACTGCTGCTCGGCGACGTGGTCGGCGGCCCGCCGGACCCGTCGAAGGTCCCCGTCAGCAAGGTGGCCGGCTACCGCTTCGACCTCGGCGGGCGCACGCTGATCCCGACCTTCCACCCGGCCGCGGCGCTGCGCGGCAGCCCCACCGCCATGTCGGCGCTGCGCCGGGACCTGCGCCTGGCCGCCGGCGTCCTCGCCGGCAGGGTGCCCAGCGCCGTCGAGGCTCTGCGCGACGCACGTCGGCCGGCGCCGCCCCAGGGCGCGGCCGAGGCCGGCCCTGCGCAGATGAGACTGTTGTGAGCGCCCAGCTCTGGCTCGTCAGTCATGGCCCCGACGACACCCGGCGTCTGGCGGCGACGGTCGCGGAAGCGCTGCGCCCGGGTGACGTCGTCGCGCTGACCGGCGAGCTGGGCGCCGGCAAGACCTGCTTCGTGCAGGGGGCCGCGCGCGCTCTGGGGGTCACCGACCGGGTGACGAGCCCGTCGTTCGTGCTGCGCCGGGAATACCAGGGACGGTTTCGGATCCTGCATCTGGACGTCTACCGGCTGGAGACCCTCCAGGAGGTCGTTGACGCCGGCTATGAGGACGCGTTGGACCGTTCCCACGTCACGTTCATCGAGTGGGGCGACGCGATGAGCCCGCTGCTGCCGCCCGACCACCTCGAGGTGGAGTTCCGCCTGGGGGACGCGCCTGCCGGCGGCGAGGGACCCGAACGGCGCCTCGTGCGGGTGCAGGCCTACGGCCACGACTGGCGGCGGCGCATGGCCGGCCTGGCCGTCGACCTGCAACCCTGGCGTCCCGAGCGTGCGGCCGAGAACCCGGAGCGCTGAGCGTGCTGGTCCTGGGCATCGAGACCTCCACCTCGCGGTCCAGCGTCTGCCTGGCCACCGAGCGGGGCCTGGTGGCCGCTGCCGCCCTGGCCCGCCAGCAGTCCCACGGGGAGTTCCTCGCGCCGGCCATCGACTTCTGTCTGCGCCGCGCCGGGCTCGACGTCTCCGGCGTCGCCGGCGTCGCGGTCAGCCTCGGACCGGGCCTGTTCACCGGCATGCGGGTGGGCATCGCCACCGCCCAGGCCCTGGCGCACGCCCGGCGCCTGCCGGTGGTGGGGCTGGCCTCTTTGGACCTGCTGGCCTTCGCCGTGCGCCACTCGCGGCGGCTCGTCGCCGGCGTGCTCGACGCACGCGGGCAGGAGCTGTTCTGGGCGTTCTACCGCAGCGCGCCCGGAGGAGTGCAGCGGGTCACGGAGTTCCGCGTCGGGCCGGCCGCGAGGCTGGCCGGCGAGATCGAGGCCCTCCCCGACGACGTCCTGTGCGTGGGCGACGGGGCCCTGGCCAACCGCCAGTTGCTTGAGTCCACCGGTGCCGAGGTAGGTTCGGCGTCGATGGCCTACCCGACCGCGCACGCGCTGGTCGAGCTCAGCCTGCCGCGCTTCCTGCGCGAGGACACCCAGCGCCCCGAGGACCTGCGCCCGATCTACCTGCGCAAGGCCGACGCGCGCATCAGCTGGCGCAACCGCGGCGCCCTGT
>DASZOD010000220.1:0-6493 GCA_035550935.1 Egibacteraceae bacterium
GTCTGGGACCGCCCACCTCGGCGGGCGTTCCGTCGGCGCTCCGCGCGCGGGGATCAGGCGGACGGGGGGGTCGCGGCCGGTGGGCCGAGGGGCGCGCCGGATGCGGGCGTCGCGGCCGGTGGGCCGAGGGGCGACCCGAACGCGGGCGTCGCGGCCCGCTGGCAAACGCGGCCGGCGATAGGAGCCGCCCATGGCGCGCGACCTGGCCATCGACCTGGGCACCGCCAACACCTTGGTGTGGATCCGAAACCGCGGCATCGTCCTCAACGAACCGACCGTCATCGCGGTCAACCAGCGCAACGGCGACGTCTTGGCGATGGGCCACGACGCCTACTCGATGATCGGCCGCACTCCCGGCCACATCGTCGCCGACCGCCCGCTGCGCGGCGGGGCGGTCACCGACTTCGACACCACCGCCCGCCTGCTCAAGCTCATCCTCCAGCGGGTGGGCGTGTCGCGCATGTCACGTCCACGGGCCCTGGTCTGCGTGCCCAGCGCAATCACCGAGGTTGAGCGGCGCGCGGTCGAGGAGGCCACCGTCCAGGCCGGTGCCGCCGCCGCCTACCTCATGGAAGAGCCCATGGCCGCGGCCATCGGGGCGGGGCTGCCGGTGCACGAGCCGATCGGCAGCATGGTGGTCGACGTCGGTGGGGGCACCTCAGAGGTGGCGATCATCTCGCTGGGCGGCATCGTCACCTGCAAGGCCGTGCGGGTCGGCGGATTCGACATGGACGGGGCGATCCAGACCCACGTGCGCCGCGAGTACGCGGTGGCCATCGGCGAGCGCACCGCCGAGCAGCTGAAGATCACGGTCGGGTCGGCCTACCCACAACCCGAGGAGTCCAGGGCCGAGATCCGGGGTCGGGAGCTGGCCACCGGGCTGCCCAAGGTGGTCGTCATCGGTGCCGACGAGGTCCGTGAGGCGATCCAGGACTGTGTGACGACGATCATCGGCGCGGTCGTCGACACCTTGAGCGACTGCCCTCCGGAGCTGACTCAGGACGTGCTCGCCAACGGCATGTGGCTGGTCGGCGGCGGCGCCCTGCTGCGCGGGCTGGATGCCCGCATCGCCCAGGAGACCCAGATCCGGGTCAACCTCGTCGACCAGCCGCTGGAGGCCGTGGTCACCGGAGCAGGCACCACCATCGAGTCCTTCGAGGACCTCAAGCACCTGTTCGACGGCCTTGCACGAACCCCGATCCGCCTCTCGGGCGGACGCTGGCGCTGACCGCACCGCGCGGCGCGCCCCCACATGGGTCGCACGTTCGCTGACCGCCACCGCACTTGCGCACACTGCTGGTGAAACATTGGGGTTCAAGGTCCGCGCCCGGCGCGCCGATGTCGGGCGCGAGGGCCGCGCCGGTGGACGGCGCGCACCAGAACCTGCGGAGGCAGCAGCTGTGGACCACCTGGTCAGATTCACCACCGCCGAAGGCCGGGAGGGGGCCCACTACGCCGACGGCCTTGACGACGCGCTGCGCTTCGTGGAACGAGCGCGAAACTCCCAGGAGGTCTCCCAGGTTCGGGTGTTCCGCCTCCACGAGGTGCCGATCCAGTTCCGCGCCTACTACAAGGTCGAGCTGGCGGCCGACGGGGGGCCGCCGTTGCCGGGCGAGGTCGTCGCAGCCGGCACTGCGGCCGCTGACCCGGGCGCCGAGCGCGGGACCCACGCGCCCGTCCCCGCGTCTGCAGGCGGCCCCGAAGAGGAGCACCAGTCCGACGCCAACGGACGCCGCCGCTTCGGCCGAGGCTGAGGACGGGGGGCGCCGGCGCCCGGAGGCCCGGATCTCCAACCGAGCGCCCGCCTCCGGCGGGCTGAAGCCGGCGCCTGACCGCCCCGGCGCGAGGCAGGAGGCCCCCGGACGGTCGGCGCTCACCGACTACACTCCGGCCGATGGCTGCCGGCTTGTCGACGCCGCTGCACCTGGCCGCCAGCTTGCTGGCTGTCTTCACCGCCGCCGGACTGGCGATGGTCGTCATGAGCCGGCCGGCGAGCTGGTCGCCGGGGCACCGACAGCCCCTGTCGGATCTGGCCGCCGCGGTCGGCGCCGTGGTGATCGCGGTGGGTCACGGACTGTCCGGAGCGCTCGCCGACGGCGGCAGCGAAGCGGTCGGGACGCTGCGCGCGGTCGGTCTGGCACTGCTCGCGCTGGGTCTGTCACCGAGCCGCCTGGTCCAGCTCACCGGTCCACCGGTCCTCGTTCCGGTCGCGCCGCTGCCGGTGGCGCTGCTGGGCGGCCTGGCCGGCCTCGTCGGCGGGCTGCGCGTGCGGGCCGGCGGCCGCCGCGCCGCCCTGGTCGGCGCGGCACTGGTCGCCTGGGGGGCGGCCGAGACGTTGGGCGCGCTGTCGGTCACCGCCGCGGCCTGGGCCACCGTCGCGGGCTCCCTGGCCCTCGGGAGCTGGCTGTGGCAGGCCAGTGCCAGCCGGCTGCTGGCCAAGGTCGTCACCGCCTTCCTGGCCAGCCTCCTGGCGGTCGTCGTGCTGCTGGCCGGGGTCGTCGGCAGGTTGCAGTCGGGGCAGCTCATCGACCGGGAGCTGGCCCGCCTGGCCGACTTCAGCGAGGAACTGGCCGACGAGATCGCCGTGGACTGGCCCCGTGAGGCGACCGACGCGACCCGGCCGCTGAGCACCGCTGTGGAGACGCTTCTGCGCCTGCGCGAGGACGACGTGGAGGATCTGGCCGACATCAAGGAGCTGTCCTTTCGCAACCAGGACTTCTTCTCCATCTTCGACGCCCACGGCGCGATGGTGTCCTACTCGGACGACCCTGCGCTGCGTGACGGGGCCTTCCCTCTGCAGATCGCGGGCACCGGCGTTGTCGAGAACCTGCTCAGCTCCGACTTCCGCGACGCCGAGAGCGGTGACCTCGTGTCGGTCGGCGGCACGCTGGTGGCTCTGGGTGGGGTGCGGCTGCACGAAGAACGGGCCCGTCCCGAGGACCCGCCCGCGGGCGCGCTCGTCGCCGGGCGGCTGGTGGACGACCTGTGGGCGGCGCGGGCCGCGGAGTCACCCGGCGTCAACGTCCTCGGGGTGCTCGTCGAGGTCGGCGGGGAGCCCACAGTCACGTCGCTGGGGGTGCAGCGGGACGTCGCCCGCGCCGTGGTCGACGTGCTGGCCGGTGGGCGCGAGCAAGCGGTGCTCAACGCCGATGGGCGCGTGCTCTACGCAGGCGCCTCCGACCTGTTCAAACCGGGGGCACCCGAGTTGCTGGGGCGCATCGTGACGCTCAGCAGCGTGGAGCTGCTGAGCCAGATCGAACGCAGTCAGGCCCGCCGGCTGTTCCTGCTGGCGCTGGCCGGGGCGCTCCTGGCCGGGGCCGTCGCAGGGGTGGTCAGCCGACGCCTGGTGGCGCCGATCCGGCGCCTGACCGCCGCTGCGGCTGCGGTGCGCGAGGGTGACTTCGATGTCGCCGCCGATGTCGACACTCCCGACGAGGTCGGTCAGCTCGGCCGCACCTTCAACGAGATGACCGCGTCGCTGGCGGCCCAGGCCGGCCAGCTGCGGGAGGCCGCCGCGGTACAGGTGCGGCTGCGGGCCCGCCTGGAGGCCCTGACCGCCTCGATGAGCGACGCCCTGGTGGCGGTGGGCGCCGACGGGCGGGTGATCGCCTTCAACCCGGCCGCGGAGCGGCTGGTCGGCCGCGACGTCGCCGGGGCGCTCGAGCGCCCGCTGGAGGAGGTGCTGGTCGGCAGCGGTCCGGCCGAGCAGTCGGCGGCGCAGGCGCTAGGTCCGCCGACCAGCGAGCAGGTCGTGGCCGTGCAGCTGTTGCTGGAGCGTCCCGACGGGCGGTTCGTGCCCACGGCGGCCACCGCCGCCCCCGTCCACGACGCCAGCGGGATGGTGCTGGGTCGAGTGCTGGTGCTGCGCGACGTCACCCGCGAGGCAGAGATCGAGCGCATGAAGACCGAGTTCCTGTCCAACGTCAGCCACGAGCTGCGGAGCCCACTGACGCCGATCAAGGGCTACGCAGAGATCCTGGCACGCAAGGACGTCGGACCGACCGCGACGCGGCACTTCGCCGAACAGATCCTGGGGTCCACCGCCCGCCTCGAGCGCATCGTCGGGATGATCGTCGACTTCGCTGCGCTCGACAGCGGGCGCGTCGAGCTGCGTCGGGAGCCCACCGAACTCAGCCAGCTCATCGACGAGGTGCTCGACCGCTGGCGGGGACGTCACCCCGATCGGGACTTCCGGCGTCGGCTGGCCAAGTCGCTGCCGCCGGTGCTTGTCGACCCAGGGATGCTGCGCCGCTGCCTGGACGAGCTGCTCGACAACGCGGTGAAGTTCTCTCCCGGTGGTGAGCCGGTCAGCATCAGCGCGGTGTGGCGCTCGGCCTCGTCCAACGGACGAGGGACAGTGCGTTTGAGCGTGCGCGACCGCGGCGTGGGGATCGAGCCGGACACTGCCGCCAGCATCTTCCGCGACTTCTACCAGGTCGACGCCAGCGACACCCGCCACTACGGCGGCCTGGGCCTGGGGCTGGCGCTCGTGCGCCGCATCGTCGACGGGGTCGGTGGCGACGCCGCCGTCGAGTCGGAACCCGGCAAGGGCTCGACGTTTCACCTGCTGCTTCCGGTGGCCGACGAGGTCGCCGCCGGCGGCCGCAACGGCCCTGGCCGAAGCGGCCACCCCCGGCTGTCGCGTCGCCTCCGGCACTGACGGTGCCGGCTCGCGTCAGCGCGTCCGGCGTGGCTCCACGCCGCTGCGGCGCGGCCACGGGGAGGCGTTCGGGGCCGTACCCTGAGCCCATGTCCGCCAGCCCGCGGCGGCGTCTGGCTTCCCGGGACGCTGGACCCGCGCCGGTCCTGCTCGCGCTCTGCCTGCTGGCACTGGCCCCGGGCTGCGCGGGCCGTGGGTTGGGTGCCGAAGCCGCCGCCACGGTCCTGGTCGGCGACCAGGTCGAGGTCGCCGTCAGGGACGGCTGGGAGCGGGTTCCTCCGGGCGGGTCCATCCCTGCCGGCGCGCGGGTGCGCACTGCTGCCTCCGAGGCTCGCCTCGAGCTGCGCAGCGGCGAGCTGTGGCTCGGTCGCAATGCCGCGGCGCGCGTCGACCCCGACGGCATCGACGTCTTCCGGGGCGAGACCCTGGTCGCCAGCGGCGGCATGCTCGTCACCCGCTGGACGGACGTGGAGGTCACCGGCGAGGGCGTCTACCGTCTCAGCCCCGGGGTCAGTCCCCGCCTGGCGGTCTACAGTGGCACGGTCCTGGTCCGACGACCGGGCGAGGTGCGCACACTGGGGGCGCTGCGCCAGATCAGGCTGGCCACGCACCGCCTGCCGGCGGACGGGCAGCCGCTGACCTACCGGCACGACGACCCCTGGGATCAGGAGCTGCTGCCGCAGGCGATCGCCTTCGACGCCGAGGTCGAGCAGCTTCGCCGCGGCCTCGAGCGCCAGTACGGCACGGCGCCGCAGCCGCCCGAGTTCTACCTCGACTTCGCGCCCCCGGCCGACGCCCCGTCGGTTGCGCTGCTGGCCTCCACCGCGGAGGAGATCGTACCGGGCGGCGCGTTCGGACCGCCCGCGGACCCGCTCGTCGTGCTGTTCGTCGCCGACGCCGTCTCGGAGGCCACCGACCAGACCCCCCAGGAGGCGGCCGAGCAGATCGTCGCCCTGCGCCAGGCCGGCGCGTTCTGGGGGCTGGTGGCGACCGAGTTCGGCGTGACGACCGCCGACTTGTCCCGGGCCGTGGACGTCGCCCAGGTCCGACGCGTCGGCGCGACCGGTGCCGCCTCGGCAGGTCGCCGCCTGCCGCGACGACGGCGACACGCCCGCGGGGATCTTCCCCTGTTCGGCGGTAATCACCCTGTCGCGCTGCGTGGCTTTCTGGGCATCCCGCCGGCGTCCGCGCAATAGACTGCGGGCCTGACGCCTCGAGAAGGGAACCGGCTGTGCTCACCCCGGAAGAGATCGAAGCGCGCGACTTCCTCATCTCGCTCCGCGGCTACGACCGGGAGGAGGTACACGACTTCCTGGGCCAGGTCGCCGACCGGGTCCGCGAACTGCAGGACCGCGTCGAAGAGCTGGAGACCGACGCGGCTGTGAGCGCCCAGCGGGCCGCCGCCGCTCAGGAGACCGCCGAGCTGACGATCCCCCAGCCCGCTGCCGAGCCACCGGCGCCCGCCGCGGACACATCCGCGCTGTTCGCCGAGATCGGGCGGGAGACCCAGCGCATTCTCGAAGCCGCCCAGGAGGCCGCCGAGCAGATCCGCGGCCGGGCCGGGGATGACGCCGAACGGGAGTTGCAGACGGCTCGGGAGCAGGCCGCCGAACTCCTCGCCGACGGTGAGCGTCGCCTGGAGGAGACCCGTCGGGCGGTCGCGCGGCTGAAGGACGCCCGCAGCGCGCTCGCCGGGGACCTGCTCAGCGTGGGTCGGACGATCGACCAGCTGCTGCGCGAGCTGGGACCGGACGGGGAAGAGTCACAGCCCGCGACCGGCGTGGAGACGTCGGTCGCCGAGGCCCGTGGCGAGCAGGCGGACGCAGCGGACAC
>DASZOD010000221.1:0-17592 GCA_035550935.1 Egibacteraceae bacterium
GCGCTGGTGTGCAGCGTCACGTCATCGTGGTGTCCCGCCGGGCGCTACACTCCGCGACGGCGACGACGAGGTGTCGTCTCCGACCAGAAACGGGAGCGGCCAGGTTCCCGCCCGGCGAGGCTTGCAGATCCGGTGGCGCGGCCATCGGGCAGTGTGGGGCCCGCGCCGGGTCGGCAGCGAGCCACCGTCCAACGGCCAGGTCTCGGACGGGTCCTCGCTCGAGACGTCGCCACCCGGTGGCGTTGGCCCGGCCGTTGCCGTCATGCAGTGGCCGTCGTCGTGGCAGGCGCCGCTGCGGGCCACCGCTCGCGCCCCCGCACGATGCGGCTCCCGCCAAGTCCCGCCCAGGAGGTAGACGCATCGATAGGGAGCCCCGGGTCAACGAGCGCATCCACGTCCCGGAGGTCCGTCTGGTCGACGCGGACGGCGCGCAGATCGGCATCATCCCGCTGGCTGATGCGCTGCGCCGGGCCCGCGAACAGGACATGGACCTCGTTGAGGTCGCCGCCAACGCCCGACCGCCCGTGTGTCGGATCATGGACTACGGCAAGTTCAAGTACCAACAGGCGGTCAAGGCGAAGGAGGCGCGCAGGCGCCAGAGCCACATCGTCATCAAGGAGATGAAGATGCGGCCCAAGATCGACAAGCACGACTACGCCACGAAGAGCCGCCACGTCGAGCGTTTCCTGCGCGAGGGCAGCAAGGTGAAGGCCACTGTCACCTTCAGGGGCCGGGAGATGACCCACACCGAGCTCGGGCTGCGCCTGCTCGACCGCCTCGCCGAGGACATGCAGGGCCTGGCCTACGTCGAGACCGCGCCCAGCCAGGACGGGCGCAGCATGACGATGATCCTCGCGCCGCACAAGACCGGACCGCGCCCGGGTGAGGGCGGCGCCGAAGGCGCCGCCGGTGGGCGGGGATCCGGTGTAGATGAAGGGAGCGCGGAGGCGCAGGCGGCCGAGCCGCGCCGCGGCACCGCCACGACGGGCTAGCGTGGAGGGTTAGGCCCCGTCGCCGGGGCAATGGGCCGAGAGCCGCAGGAACGGCGAGGGGACACGACAGCGACATGAAGCAGAAGACGCACTCGGGCGCCAAGAAGCGCTTCGTCATCACCCGCAACGGGCGGATCGTGCGGCGCCAGCAGAACCGCAACCACATCCTGGAGAAGAAGTCCAGCAGGCGGAAGCGCCGGCTGGCGCGGTCCGCCACGCTCGGCGGTGGCGACGCACGTCAGGTCAAGCGGCTGCTCAACCGGGGCTAGCGCGCGCGGCGCGACTCCGCCCACGACAGGAGCACGACAGTGGCACGCGTGAAACGGGGCGTACCCGCCCGCAAGCAGCGTCGGGCGGTGTTGGACCGGGCCAGGGGGTTCCGCGGGGCCCGCAGCCGCCGCTACCGGATCGCCAACGAGTCGGTGCTGCACGCCTTGCGCTACCAGTACCGGGACCGACGCGTGCGCAAGCGCGATTTCCGCAAGCTGTGGATCGCCCGGATCAACGCGGCGGCACGCCGGGAAGGCCTCAGCTACAGCCGTTTCGTCAACGGCTTGAAGCGGGCCGAGGTCGAGGTCGACCGCAAGATCCTCGCGGACCTCGCCGTGCGTGACCCGGAGGCGTTCAGCCAGCTGGTCGTCGTCGCCAAGAACGCGCTCCAGTAGCGCCGAGCCGGCCACCGTGGCGATGGGCGTCATCACGAGCACCGCCAACACCGCGGTCAGATCGGCGCGCAAGCTGACCCGCCGCCGCGAACGCGGCCGCACGGGAGCCTTCCTGGTTGAAGGGCCCCGTGCGATCGGCGAGGCGCTGGACCACCTGCAGCGGCTGTTCGCCACCGAGCGTGCCGCCGCCCGGGAGGAGGCCTTGGTGCAGCGGGCACGGAGCCGCGGCGTGCCCGTCATGCTGGTCGCCGACGACGTGCTCGGATCGCTGTCGGACACCGTGCACCCGCAAGGCCTCGTCGGGGTCGCGACCCTGGCGCAGCCCCACCTCGACGGCGTCCTCGCCGGCGCGTCGCTGCTGATGGTCTGCTGGCAGGTCGGTGACCCCGGCAACGCCGGCGCCGTCGTGCGCACCGCCGACGCCGCGGGCGCCGACGCCGTCGTGCTGACCGCCGGCAGCGTCGACGTGCGCAACTCCAAGGCGGTCCGGGCCTCCGCGGGGTCGCTGTTCCACCTGCCCGTCGTCTGCGACGTCGACGTCTTGCCTGCGCTGCGACGCTGCCGCGCCGCGGGCATGCAGGTGGTCGCCGCCAGCGCCGACGGACCCGTTGACTACGCCGTGGTCGACCTCAGCAGGCCCACCGCGCTGGTGTTCGGCAACGAAGGACGCGGCCTCGACGACGCGGTGGCCGCAGCGGCCGACGTGGTCGCCTGCGCACCGCTGCACCGCGGCCCGCGGCCAGGGTTCACCGGACACGCGGAGTCGCTGAACCTGGCGGCCACCGTGGCGGTGTTCGCCTACGAGGCGGCGCGTCAGCGCCGGGTCCGTGAGGCGAGGCGTGACACCGGGCCGGCGACATGGTGAGCAGCCTGTCCGGCGCGCTGCCCGGCGGCGACATGGCCGTGCTGGACCTGCTGCCCGACGCCGTCATCGTCGTGTCCGGCGACGGCACGGTCGAGCACTGCAACCGGATGGCGGCCCGGTTCCTGGCGACCCGACCCGAGGACATCGTCGGGCGCCGCGCCACCGAGGCGATCGTCGTCACCGACGAGACGGGGTCGAACTGGTGGGCCGCCGACCGCCCGCTGGACCAGGATCCGCGGCTGGCGCCACGCAGCCCCGAGCGGGAGCTCACGCTGTACGACGTGCGCGGGCGTGCGCGGCCGGTGTCGCTCACCGCGGCCCGCGTGGCGGACGCCCACGGCCGCGTCGCCCGGCTGGTCGTCTGCCTGCGCCGCGCTGAGCGCCGCAGGCGGCTGGAGGCGGCCGGCAGCGAGCTGGTGTCGACCGTGAGCCACGAGATCCGCTCGCCACTGACCAGCGTCAAGGGCTTCACGAAGACGCTGCTGGCGAAGTGGGAACGCTTCACCGACGAGCAACGTCGCCAGATGCTGGCGACCATCGACGAGGACGCCGATCGGGTCACGCGCCTGCTGGGGGAGCTGCTGGACGTCAGCCGCATCGACGCCGGACGCCTGCAGCTGCGCCGCGAGATGGTCGACGTGGTGGCCATCGCGCACCGCGTGCTCGACCGCGCCACGCACGTGGACGACGGCGCCGAGTTCGTGGCCAACCTGGGCGAGGACGTCCCCAAGCTGTACGCCGACCCCGACAAGGTCGGGCAGATCTTCACCAACCTTGTGGAGAACGCGCTGAAGCACGGTCGCGGCACCGTGCGGGTCAGCGCCCACGTCGACGAGGACGCGGTCCGGTTCACCGTCGCCGACGAGGGTCCCGGCATCGACCCGGCGCACCTGCGCCACATCTTCACGAAGTTCTTCCAACGCGCCGGGGAACGACGCTCGGGTACCGGCCTGGGCCTGTACATCACCCAGGGCCTGGTCCAGGCGCACGGCGGCCGCATCTGGGCAGACAGCAGGCCCGGACACGGCGCCGCCTTCCACTTCACGCTGCCCCGCGGCGGTCTGGAGCTGGCCGGAGTCGACCTGTCGAGGCTGAGATGACCGAGCACCGCGACCTGGAGCGCCTGCTCGAGGAGGCCTTGGCGGCGATCGCAGCCGCCTCCTCGCTGGAGCAGCTCGACGCTGCGCGCGCCGCCTACCTGGGCAAGAGGGGCGCCGTCACGGTCGTCCAGCGTGACCTGGGGCGCCTGGACTCCCAGGAGCGCCGCCGAGTGGGTGCCCAGGTCAACGCGCTGCGTGCGGCGCTGCAAGACGCCGAGGGGGCGCGGCGGGCCGAGCTGGAATCCGAGCGCGACCGGGTCACGCTGGCTGCGGAAGCCATCGACGTCACCCTGCCGCCACGCACGCCCAAGCGCGGGAGCCTGCACCCTGTCCACGAGACGATGGAGGCGATCGTCGACGTCTTCACCGGGCTGGGCTACACGGTGGCGACCGGACCGGAGGTCGAGAGCGACTGGTTCAACTTCGATGCGCTCAACATGCCCGCCGACCACCCCGCCCGTTCCCTGTTCGACACGATCTACGTCCACCCGCTGACCCCCGGGCACGAGCCGCGCGAGGACGGCACCACCGACCTGCTGCTGCGCTGCCACACCTCGCCGGTCCAGGCTCGAGTCATGTTGGCCCGGCCCCCGCCCGTCTACGTCGTGGTGCCCGGCCGCACTTTCCGTCAGGACACGCCGGACGCGACGCACCTGCCGGTGTTCCACCAGGTCGAGGGGCTGGCGGTCGACACCGACCTGTCCTTCGCCGACCTGCGCGGCACGCTGGCGGAGTTCGCGCGCGCCCTGTTCGGGCCGAAGACGAAGGTGCGTCTGCGGCCGAGCTACTTCCCGTTCACCGAGCCAAGCTGCGAGCTGGACGCCTTCATGTCCTCCGGGCAGGACGGGCGGTGGATCGAGTTGCTGGGCGCGGGCATGGTCCATCCCAACGTTCTGCGTCAGGTCGGCTACGAGCCCGAGGAGGTGCGCGGGTTCGCCTGGGGCATGGGCGTCGAACGGGTGGCGATGCTGCGCCACGGCATCAGCGACCTGCGCCTGCTCGTCGAGAACGACCTGCGCTTCCTGTGTGCCTTCTGACCATGCCGTCGCTCACCGTTGAAGAGGGGTCTGTGCCGTGCGCGTCCCGCTGTCGTGGCTGCACGACTACGTCGACCCGGGTCTGACCGCCGAGCAGCTCGCCGACCTCCTGACGTTCGGGGGCCTGGAGGTGGAGGCGGTCCTGCGCCCCAGCGCCGGCGTCCGCGGGGTCAAGGTCGCCGAGGTGGCCGCCGTCGAGCGCTTGCAAGGCAGCGACAAGCTGCGGGTCGTGGAAGCCTTCGACGGGCAGCGCACGTGGGAGGTCGTCGCCGGCGCGGCGAACTACCGCCTCGGCGACAAGGTCCCGCTGGCCACGCCCGGCGCCGCCTTGCCCGGGGGGATCACCGTCGGCCGCAAGCAGCTGTTCGGTCGTGTGTCCAACGGCATGCTGGCCAGTGCGGCCGAACTCGGCGTGGGCGACGATCACCGCGGCATCTGGGTCCTCGACGACGACGCGCCGCTGGGCGCCGAGCTGGCCGACTGGCTGGCCCTGGACGACGCGGTCCTCGACGTCAGCGTCACGCCTGACCGCGGCTACGCGCTCAGCGTGATCGGGCTGGGATGCGACGTCGCGGCGCTGACCGGCGCCGAGCTGCGGCTGCCCGACGCCGAAGCTCCCACCGGTGACCCCGGCGTGCCGGTGACGATCGTCGACCCCGACCGCTGCCGCCGCTTCGACGCGCGCACCATCCGTGGGGTGCGCGTCGCCCGTTCGCCGGCATGGCTGCAGCGGCGGCTGTTCGCCGCCGGCATGCGACCGGTGTCCAACATCGTCGACGCGCCCAACCACGCGATGCTGGAGACCGGCAACCCCGTCCACGCCTACGACCTGGCGCTGCTGGCCGGCCCCCGCATCGAGGTCCGCACCGCCCGCCCCGGCGAGATGCTGGTGACTCTCGACGGCGTCGAGCGCATCCTCGACCCCGACGACCTCGTCATCGCCGACGCCGACGGTCCGGTCGCCCTGGCCGGGGTGATGGGCGGGGAGGCCACCGAGATCAACGACGCCACCGCCGACGTCTTGCTGGAGGTGGCGAACTTCAGCGCCCGCACGGTCCTGCGCAGCGCCCGACGCCACCGCCTCGTCACCGAGGGCTCGTTGCGCTGGGAGCGGACCGTGCCTGCCGAGACGACGACGCTGGCGGCCACCCGCTGCGCGGCGCTGATCACCCAGACCGCGGGCGGCACCGTCGTGGGAGGCGCCGACCACTATCCGGCGCCCACGGCTCCGATCACCATCCGGCTGCGACCGCAGCGCGCCCGCGACCACCTTGGCATGGAGGTCGACGACGACCGCCAGCGCCAGCTGCTGCGCTCCATCGCCTGCGAGGTCGTCGCCGAGCAGGACGGGACCTTCACGGTCGTGGCGCCGGCCTACCGCCCCGATCTGGTGGAGGAGGCCGACCTCTACGAGGAGATCGCCAGGCTCCACGGCTACGACCGGGTCCCCGAGTCGGTGCCCTCCAGCGGCACCGTCGGCGGGCGCGGCCGTGAGGACGCCGCCCGGCGGGAGGTGCGCCGGGCGTTGGCCGGGGGCGGCTGGACCGAGGTGCTCACGTTCCCATTCATCGCCGACGACGACCTCGTCGCGCTGGGCTGGGACGCCGACGACCTGCGGCGGCGGACCATCGCGCTGGTCAACCCGCTCAGCAAGGAGGAGGCGGTCCTGCGGACGTCGCTGCTGCCGGGGCTGCTACGGGTGGTGCGCCACAACGTCAACCGCCAGACCGCCGACGTGGCGGTGTTCGAAGCCGGCCACGTCTTCATCGCTCCCACCGCGGGCGACCCTGGCGCGCCCGGCGGGCCCGCCGGGGTCACGCTGCCCGCCGAGCCGCTCATGCTGGGGTTCGCCGCCTGCGGGAATTTCGAGTCGCCGCGCCACGACCGTCCCGGCCGGCCCGCCGACCTGTACGACCTGCTGGGCGCCGTGGACCTGGTCCGCCGGGCGTGTGGCCGCGGCTCGCTGACCAGCGAGGCCACCGCACAGACGCCGTTTCACCCTGGGCGTGCCGCGCGGCTGCGCGTCGACGGCGATGACGTCGGCGTAGTGGGCGAACTGCACCCCCGCGTGAGCGCCGCCTTCGAGGTGCCAGAGCGCACGCTCGCGGGCGAAGTCCGCCTGGACCGCGTCGTGGCCGGAGGCGTCACGCTGGCACGGGGCCGCGTCCCGTCGCCGCTGCCGGGCCTGCGCTTCGACGTCGCCGTGGTGGTCGACGAGGCGGTCCCGGCCGCCGCGGTGGAGGCAGCCGTCCGCGACGCCGTCGGGGAGCGGCTCACGGCCTGCACGCTGTTCGACGAGTTCCGTGGCCCGCAGCTGGGCTCGGGACGCAAGAGCCTCGCCTTCGCCCTGCGCGTCGACGACCCCGGACGCCAGCTCACCGACGCCGACGAGGCGGCGTTCATCGACGCCGTGGAGCGGTCGGTCGGGCGCGCCGTCGGCGGCCAGCTGCGTCGCTGACCCCAGCTTCTCCGCTCGCCGCCGGGGCGGCCGGTCGGCGGGGCCGTGGGGCCTGTGGACATCGCCTGCGTTGCGTCCGCCCAATCGCGTTGTATGGTTATTCGCAAACCTGCATGAGCCAGGGGGGCGCGTGGACGTCGGCATCGTGGGAGGCTCCGGCTACGCCGGGGCGGAGCTGCTGCGGCTGCTGGGGTCCCACCCCGCTTTCAAGGTCCGGGTCGTGGCGGCACGTACCGCGGCGGGCCGAGCGCTGCCCGAGCTGTTCCCGAACCTGGCCGGCGTGCCCGGGCTGCCCGAGCGCCTCGTCCCGGTGGAGCCCGGCCACGTCGACGGCTGCGACGCCGTGTTCCTGGCCACGCCGCACGAAGCCAGCCTCGAGCTCGCCCCCAGCCTGCTGGGCCACGCCCGGACGGTCGTCGACCTGTCGGGCGCCTTCCGGCTCGACGCCGCGACGTTCCAGGCCTGGTACGGCCTGGCCCATCCCGCCCCCGACCTGACGCCCGCGACCTACGGGCTGCCTGAGCTGTTGCGGGAGAGGCTGGCCGGCGCCACCCTCGTGGCCAACCCGGGCTGCTACCCCACCGCGGCACTGCTGGCGCTGGCCCCGCTGGCCGGACTCGTCGACCCCGCCTCGGTGGTCGTCGCCGGGCTGTCGGGCAGCTCGGGCGCTGGAGGCGGGCTGCGCGCGGACCTCCACGCCAGCCATGCCGTCGGCAACGTCGCCGCCTACGGCGTCCCGCGCCACCGGCACACCCCGGAGATCGAAGCGCTGTGGGCCAGCGTGCGGGGTGGGGACAGGGTGCCGGTGGCGTTCGTGCCCCACCTGGTGCCGATGTCGCGCGGCCTACTGTGCACGGTGTCGGCCACCCTGGGCGACGGTGCCAGCGCCCGCACGGTCGTCGACGCCTACCACCGCGCCTACGCGGCCGAGCCCTTCGTCCGGCTGCTGCCCGACGGGGCGTGGCCGGCCACCACCTACGTGCGGGGGTCCAACGCCGCCCATGTGGGCGTCGCGGTCGACCAGCGCAGCGCCCGGGTCACCGCCTCGTGCGCCATCGACAACCTCGTCAAGGGCGCTGCCGGGCAGGCCATCCAGAACGCCAACCTGGCCCTGGGGCTGCCCGAGGGGGCCGGCCTGCCAGCGGGCGGCGTGTACCCGTGACCAGGCCAGACAGAGCGGCGGGCCGATGCCGATGACGGGCACCCGATCGGACAGCCTGATCCTGGACGAGCTGTCGGGGGGCGTGTGCGCCACGCCGGGCATCCGCGCCTCGGGCGTCGGCGCCGGACTCAAGCCCAGCGGCAGGCTCGACCTGGCGCTGGTCGCCGCGAGCCGCCCGGTGCCCGCCGCCGCGGTACAGACGCGCAACCAGGTGGTCGCCGCCCCGGTGGAGGTGACCAGCCGCCACCTCGCCGACGGCCGCGCCCAGGCCGTGCTGCTCAACGCCGGCCACGCCAACGCCTGCACCGGCCCGGACGGACTCGCGCTCGCCGAGGAGTCCGCCGCCGCGGTCGCGGCCAGCCTGGGCTGCCAGGCCTCCGACGTGGCGCTGTGCTCGACCGGGGTGATCGGCGTCTCGCCGCCGCGGGCGCCGCTGCTTGCCGGCGTCGCGCAGGCGGTCGCGGCACTGTCGGTCGACGGCGGCAGCCGCGCCGCCAAGGCGATCATGACCACCGACACCGTCCCCAAGCAGGCTGCCGTGCGCGTCGCCGAGGGCGACGCCGGATGCGTCGTGGGGGGGATGGCGAAGGGTTCGGGGATGATCGCCCCCGCCCTGGCCACGATGCTGTGTGTGCTCACCACCGATGCTCCTCTGCAGGGCCCGGTGCTGAGGTCGGCCCTGCGTGACGTCGCCGCCCGCACCTTCGGGCGCGTCTCCGTCGACGCGTGCCTGTCGACCAACGACGCGGTCGTGCTGATGGCGACGGGCGGTGCCGAGCGGCCTCCCTCGCTGTCGGCCTTCCGTGCGGGCCTGCACGCGGTCTGCGCGCGCCTGGCCGAGGCGCTGGTGCGCGACGGCGAAGGCGCGGCCAAGCTGATCCGCCTGCGCGTCACCGGCGCGCCCACCGAAGCCGACGCCGAGGGGGTGGCCCGGGCCGTGGCGGGCAGCGCCTTGGTGCGCGCGGCGGTCGCCGGCGGTGACCCGAACTGGGGCCGGGTCCTGGCTGCGGCCGGGGCCGGCCCGGTGCGCTTCGACCCCCAGCGGGTGGCGGTCAGCTTCGGCGGCGTGACCGTCTGCCGCTTCGGCGTCGTCACCGCCTTCGACCGCGGCCAGGCCGCCGTCGCCCTGCGCGGCCCCCAGGTACGCATCACCGTCGACCTCGGGCTGGGCCACGCCGAGGTCGAGTTCCTCACCTGCGACCTCACCCGCGAGTACGTCACCATCAACGCCGAGTACACGACCTGATGGACCCGCTGGCGCTGACCGACCGCGCGAGGGCCGCCCAGGACAAGGCCCGGGTGCTGCGCGAGGCCCTGCCGTGGATCACCCGGTCGGCCGGGCGGACCATCGTGGTCAAGTACGGCGGCAATGCCATGGCCGGCGACCCGCTCACGGCCGCCTTCGCCGCCGACGTCGCGCTCCTGCGCAGCGTGGGACTGCGCACCGTGGTGGTCCACGGCGGCGGCCCGCAGATCTCGGCGCTGGGCGAGCGCCTGGGGCTGCGGGCCCGCTTCGTCGACGGGCGGCGGGTCACCGACAGCGACACCCTGGAGGTCGTCAAGATGGCGCTGCTGGGCCAGGTCAACCCGCGGCTGGTCGGCCTCATCGCCGCCGAGGGCGCCCCCGCCGTCGGTGTGTCGGGGGTCAGCGCGGCGATGGTCACCGCCCGGCCCGCCGGCGACGGGCTGGGCCACGTCGGGGAGGTCGACCGCGTCGACCCCCGGATCCTCAACACCCTGCTCGACGACGGCGCGGTGCCGGTGGTGGCGACCGTCGCCCGCGGGCGGGAGGGTGGCGAGTACAACGTCAACGCCGACACGATGGCCGGAGCCATCGCCGTCGCGCTCGCCGCCGACAAGCTCATCTACCTCACCAACGTCCCCGGGCTGTACGACGCCTTCGGCACCGACCGTTCGACGCTGCTGTCGGAGGTCACCGTCGAGCGCCTGCGGGCGATGCTCGCCGCTGGCGAGCTGCACACCGGCATGGCCCCGAAGGTCCGCAGCATCGTGGAGGCACTCGACGGCGGCGTCGCCCGTGCCCACCTGCTCGACGGCCGCGTCGAGCACGCGCTGCTGCTGGAGATCTTCACCGACGAGGGCATCGGCACGATGGTGGTGCCCGACGGGACCGGCCGGTGAACGTGCCCGCTGCGAGCCCGACCGTGACCGCGGACCTGGCGGCCCGCGAACGCGCCGCCGTGCTGCCGACCTACGCGCGCCGACCGGTGGCGTTCGTCGAGGGCCGAGGCACCCGGCTGGTCGACGCCGAGGGCCGGCGCTACCTGGACTTCCTGTCGGGCCTGTCGGTCACCGCGCTGGGCCACGCCCACCCCGCCGTCGCCGAGGCCGTCGCCGATCAGACGCGCCGACTGGTGCACGTGTCGAACCTGTTCTACACCGTGTCCCAGGTCGAGCTGGCGGAGCGTCTGCAGGCCACCCTGGGCTGGCCCGACGGCAAGGCCTTCTTCTGCAACTCCGGGGCGGAGGCCAACGAGGCCGCCCTCAAGCTCGCCCGGCGCCACGGCAAGCTGCAGCGTGCCGACAAGGTCAACGTCGTCGCGCTCGCCGGCGGCTTCCACGGGCGCACCCTGGGGGCGCTGCTGGCCACCGGCCACCCCGCCAAGCACGCGCCCTTCCAGCCGCTGGGCCAGTGGGTCGCCCACGTGGCCCACGACGACGCCGCGGCCCTCGACGTCGCCGTGGACGAGCGCACCTGCGCGGTGCTCGTCGAGGTGGTCCAGGGGGAGGCCGGGGTCCGCCCCGTGCCCGAGGCCGTCCTTCGGGCGGCCCGCGACGCCTGCGACCGGGAGGGGGCGCTGCTGATCGTCGACGAGGTCCAGACCGGACTGGGCAGGCTCGGCGCCTGGTACGGCTGGCAGCAGTCAGCGGTCGCGCCCGACGTCGTGTCGCTGGCCAAGGCGCTGGCCAACGGACTGCCGATCGGCGCCATCGTCGCCCGGGGCGCCGCGGCGACCGCCTTCGGTCCCGGCGACCACGCGACGACCTTCGGCGGCGGGCCCGTCGTCTGCGCCGCCGCGCTGGCGGTGCTGGCCACGATCGAGCACGAAGGCCTGGTGGAGCGGGCCGGGTCCGCCGGCGTGACCCTGGCCCGCCGGCTCGCACAGCTGGTCGATGCCCACGAACTGGCCGCCGGGGTGCGTGGCCGGGGCCTGCTGCAGGCGCTGCTGCTGGACCGTCCGGTCGCCGCGGCGGTGGTCGACGCCGCGCTGGAGCGAGGCCTGGTCGTCAACGACGTGCTGCCCAACGCCATCCGGCTGGCGCCCCCGCTGATCGTCACCGACGGCGAGATCGACGAGATGGCTGCGCTGCTCGCCCAGGCGCTGGCGGCGGTGGCCCGGGAGGGCTGCCGGTGAGCGCGGCCCCGCGCTCGGCGCCGCTCGTGCTCGTGATCGAGGACGACCACGGGGTGCGCACGCTGCTGGAGACGGTGCTGGGCGCCGAGGGGTTCGCGGTGGCATGCGCCCGTGACGGCCTCGAGGGGCTGGTGAAGTTGCGCATGCGCCGGCCGGCCGCCCTGGTGCTCGACCTGATGATGCCCGACGTGGAGGGCATGCGCGTCCTCGACGAGCTCGACGAGGAGCACGCCGACGTGCCGGTCATCGTCGTCACCGGCAAGCCGTCCGCCGGCGACCAGGCCCGCGACCGACTGGGACCCGACAACGTCTTCGACAAGCCCTTCGACGTCGACCAGCTGGTCGCCCGCGTGCGCCAGCTGGCGGGCGTCCCCGGACCCGGTGGGGAGGTGGCGTGAGCAAGCGCGACTACCTGACCGTGGACGCGCTCAGCGTCGCCGAGCTGGCCAAGGTCCTCGACCTGGCCGACGAGCTCAAGGCCGACCGCCGCCGCCACGACCTCGCTGGCCTGTCGATCGGCATGCTGTTCGAGAAGCCGTCCACGCGCACCCGGGTCTCGTTCGAGGTCGGCATCCGCGAGCTGGGCGCCCACCCGGTCGTGCTGACCTCCGGCGACCTGCAGCTGGGTCGGGGAGAGACCATCGAAGACACCGCCCGGGTCCTGTCGCGCTACCTGCACGCCCTGGTCGTGCGCACCTTCGCCCAGTCCCGCCTGGAAGCACTCGCCGCGGCCGGCACCATCCCGGTCATCAACGCCCTCAGCGACTTCTCCCACCCCTGCCAGGCGCTGGCGGACCTGCAGACGATCCGCGAGTACAAGGGCGCCCTGGCGGGGGTGAAGCTCGCCTACCTGGGCGACGGCAACAACGTCGCCCACTCCTTGCTGCGGGCCGGGGCGATGACCGGCATGCGGGTGGCCGTGGCCTGCCCCCCCGGCTACGAGCCGATCCCCCAGGTCGTCGAGTTCGCCAGGCAGACCGCGGCCCGGACGGGCGGCGGGGTCCAGGTCACCGCCGACCCGCTGGAAGCCGCTCGCGACGCCGACGTGGTCTACACCGACGTGTGGGCCAGCATGGGCCAGGACGCCGAGCGCGACGCACGCCTGCTGATGTTCCGGCCCTTCCAGGTCGGCTCCCACGTCGTGGAGGCCGCCCGCCCCGACGCCATCGTCATGCACTGCCTGCCGGCCCACCGGGGCGAGGAGATCGCCGCAGACGTGATCGACGGCCCGCAGAGCGTGGTGTGGACCCAGGCCGAGAACCGGCTGCACAGCCAGAAGGCCCTGCTGCTGTTCCTGCTGGGATGAGCGGTCCGTGAGCGGCCTCAAGCGGCACCGCCAGCGGCTCGTGCGCGAGCTGGTGTCGCGCTACGAGATCGGCTCGCAGGCCGAGCTGGTCGTGCTGCTGGAGGAGCACGGGGTCGAGGCCACCCAGGCGACCGTCAGCCGTGACCTGGAGGACCTGGGCATCGCCAAGCTGCGTGGCGCGGACGGGAGGGTGTGGTACGCGCTTCCCGAACCGGGAGGCCTGACCCAGATCCTGCGCCAGTTCGCCGTCGCCGTGGACGCCAGCGGCAACCTGGCTGTCGTGCGCACGTCCCCGGGCGCGGCGGCGGCGGTCGCCAGCGCCATCGACGGCGCCGACCTTCCCGGGGTCCTGGCGACCCTGCAGGGTGACGACACCCTGCTGGTGGTGGCCGCCGAAGGGACCTCCGGGCGAGAGATCGCTGAGCGCCTCGCCGCCATGAAGAGCACCCGCAGCCCGACCCAGGAGTCGCCTCCATGACCGCCCCCAGACGCCTCGTCCTCGCCTACTCGGGCGGCCTCGACACGTCGGTCGCCATCAGCTGGCTGGCCGAGCGCAAGGGCTACCAGGTCACCGCCTGCACGGTCGACGTCGGCCCGGCCGGCCTGGGCGAGGGCGCCGGGCTGGCTGACGCTGCTGGCGAGCTGGAGCGGATCCGCCGACAGGCGCTGGCGTGCGGTGCGACCGAGTCGGTCGTGGTCGACGCCCGCAGCGAGTTCGCCGAGGGCTTCGTCGCGCCCGCCATCAGCGCCAACGCCCTGTACATGGGCAAGTACCCGCTGGTGTCCGCGCTGAGCCGGCCCCTGATCACCGGCCACCTCGTGGCGCTCGCCCGCGAGACCGGAGCGCAGGCCATCGCCCACGGCTGCACCGGCAAGGGCAACGACCAGGTGCGCTTCGAGGTCGCCGCGATGGCCCTGGCGCCAGCCCTGGTCGTGGAGGCCCCGATCCGCGAATGGGGCCTGTCTCGCCAGGACGCCATCTCCTGGGCCCAGGAGCGGGGGATCCCCGTCCCCGTCAGGAAGGAGTCGCCCTACTCGATCGACGAGAACCTGTGGGGCCGCACCGCCGAGTGCGGGATCCTCGAAGAGCCCTGGGTGGCCCCCCCGGAGGAGGTGTTCGCCCGCTCGGCGGCCCTGGCCGACACGCCCGACGAGCCCGAGGAGCTCACCCTGCTGTTCGAGGCTGGCCGGCCGGTGGCGCTCGACGGCAGACAGCTGGCCCTGGCAGCGCTCATCGCCGAGGTCGACCGGCGCGCCGGAGCGCACGGCGTGGGGCGGATCGACATGGTCGAGGACCGCCTGGTCGGTATCAAGAGCCGCGAGGTCTACGAGTGCCCGGCAGCGACCGCCATCCTGCTGGCCCACCGCGATCTGGAGGACCTGTGCCTGGAACAGGAGCTGGCCGCCGAGAAACGCGGCCTGGAGGGACGCTATGCCCAGCTGGTCTACAACGGGCTGTGGTTCAGCCCGCTGAAGCGCGCGCTGGACGCCTTCGTCGCGTCGTCCCAGGCAGTGGTCAGCGGCGAGGTGCGGGTGGCGCTGTTCAAGGGCTCGGCGTGGGTCACCGGCCGGCGCAGCCCGCTGGGCCTGTACGACCACGGGCTGGCCACCTACGACGCCGAGGACCGTTTCGACCACCGCCAGGCGGAGGGCTTCGTGAAGCTGTGGGGCTTGCCCACCAAGGTGTGGGCGCGGCGCCAGGGACGGGCGTGAGGCGCCGTCGGCCACTCGTGCAGCCGGCAGGCCGCCGGTGAACGAGACCGCCACCGGGCGGCTGTGGGGCGGGCGCTTCACCGAGCGCCCCGCCGCGGCCGCCTGGGCGCTGGGGCGCAGCGTCGGCTTCGACGCCCGGCTGTGGCCCCACGACGTCGCCGGGTCGCGGGCCCACGCCGACGAGCTGCACCGGCTGGGGATCCTGACCGCCGAGGACCACGCGACGATCCTCGACGCGCTCGATCGTGTCGAAGCCGAGCTCGCCACGGGCGCGTTCGCCTTCCGCGACGGCGACGAGGACCTGCACGGGGCGATCGAGCGGCGGCTGCTCGAGCTGTGTGGTGAGACCGGCGGCCGGCTGCGGGCCGGGCGCAGCCGCAACGACCAGATCGCCTCAGACCTGCGTCTGTACCTGGCGGCGGCGAGCACCCGGCTGGTCGCGGCGGTCCGGGGACTGCAGCGGGCCCTGGCGGACAAGGCCGCCGAGGTGCTCGACTGGCTGGCTCCGGGCTACACCCACCTTCAGCGCGCCCAGCCGGTGGTGCTGGGCCATCACCTGCTCGCCCACGCCTGGGCGCTGGACCGCGACATCGGACGGCTCGCTGACGCGCGCGAGCGGATGCGCGAGTCCGTGCTCGGCGCCGGGGCGCTGGCCGGGACGACGCTGCCGCTGCAACCCGAGGCCTACGCCGCCGCCTTGGGCCTGCCGCGGGTGGCGGCCAACTCCATGGACGCGGTGGCCGACCGCGACTTCGTCGTCGAGTTCCTCGCCGCCGCAGCCCTGCTGGGCGTGCACCTGTCGCGCCTGGGCGAGGACATCGTCCTGTGGGCCTCTGCGGAGTTCGGGTGGGCCATCGTCGCCGACGCGTACTCCACCGGGTCCTCGCTCATGCCCCACAAGCGCAACCCCGACGTCGCCGAGCTGGTGCGCGGCAAGGCCGGTCGGCTCATCGGCGACCTGGTGACCGTCCTCGTCACCCTCAAAGGTCTGCCGCTGACCTACAACCGCGACCTGCAGGAGGACAAGGAGCCGGCGTTCGACGCCGTCGACACCCTCGAGCTGGCCCTTCCGGCCCTGGCGGGGACCGTGGCGACCCTGCGCTTCGACCGCCAGCGGTTGGCGGCGGCCGCCGCCGGCGGCTTCACGCTGGTCACCGATCTCGCCGAAGCGCTGGTCCGCCGAGGGGTGGCCTTCCGTATCGCCCACCAGCGGGTGGGGACGCTGGTGGCCGACTGCGAGCGCCGCGGTGTCGAGGTCGCCGACCTTGCGCCCACCGAGCTCGCCTCCGCGCTGCCCGAGCTCGATGCGAGCTCGGTGCGCGCGCTGCTGGATCCCGCGGAGGCCGTTGCCCGCCGCGCCGCGAGTCTGGGCCCGTCGCCGGAACGCGTCCGCGCGCAGCTGCTGCGCCTGCGCCAGCACCTCGACGGGTGAGCAGAAGCCCGCTAGCCGGGGGAAGCGGACAAACCGGCTGAAGTCTATGCTCAGGGGGCATCGGCCGTTGTCGGGTTACGGCCGCGGCGGTGCGGAAGGTAAGGGCACATGTCCAGGGCACCGCGGCACCTGAGCGCGCCTTCGCTGCGCATCCTGGCGCCGTTGCGTCACCGCGACTACCGGCTGGTCGTCGCGGCGTCACTGGTGTCGCTGTTCGGGGACGGCTTCTTCCTCGTCGCCATCGCGCTGCAGGTGTACGCGGTGAGCAACGTGCCCACGGCGATGTCGGTGGTGGGGGCGGTTTGGAGCGGCTCGGCGCTGCTGTTCCTGCTCGTCGGTGGCTGGGCCAGCGACCACCTGCAACGCCGGCGCATCATGATCGCCGCCGACGTGGTGCGCGGGCTTGCGATCGGCTCGGCGGGGGTGCTGTCGCTGACCGGGCGGCTGCAGCTGTGGCATCTGGTCGCGCTCGGGGGGGTCTTCGGCGCCGGCAACGCCTTCTTCAACCCGGCCGCCACGTCGATCGTGCCCGATCTGCTGCCCAGCGCGGAGCTGCCGCGGGCCAACGCGCTGCTGGGCGTGGCCAGACCGGCGATGGTGCGCCTGGCCGGACCCGCGCTCGGGGGGGTCCTCGTGGCCGCCGCCGGCCCCGGCAGCGCCTTCCTCGTGGACGCGACGACCTTCCTGCTGTCGGCCGCCCTGCTGACGTTCGTGTCGTCTCGGCCCGTCGAGGCCTCGCCGGGGGCCGGCCTGCGCACCTGGGTCGCGGACGTATCCGAGGGCTTCGGTTTCGTGCGGGCGCGTCCGTGGTGCTGGGCGTGGCTGGCGGGCGCGGCACTGAGCATGCTCGCCTACTACGGGCCGCTGGAGGTCCTGGTGCCGTTCGTGCTCAAGAACGAGCTGGCTCTCGGTGAGCGGGAAGCGGCCCGCTGGCTGGGATTCATCTTCGCCGCCGGGGGGCTGGGCGCGGTCGGCGTGTCCGTCGTCGTCGGCCAGACCGACCTGCCGCGGCGGTTCGTCACCGCCATGTACGCCGGCGAAGCCGTCGCCGTGCTCGCCATCGCCACCTACGGGTTCATGACGTCCCCGTGGCAGGGGATGCTGGCCGCGCTCGTCGTGCACGGCGGGTTCGCCTTCAGCGAGATCACCTGGACCACGATGCTGCAACGGCTCGTGCCGCGGCGGTTGCTGGGCCGCGTGTCCAGCGTGGACTGGCTGACGTCGGTGGCGCTCATCCCCGTCAGCTTCGCGCTCGCCGCTCCCCTGGCGCAGCAGTTGAGCCCGCGGGGGGCGCTCGTGGCGGCGGCGCTGCTGGGCGGGGCGGTGCTCACCGCGTTGCCGTTCAGTTCCCGCGTGCGCGAGCCCGAACGCCCGGGCCTGGTGCTGCCGCCCGGCGGCACCGCCGGCGCCGATCCGGTCCCGCGGGAGGAAGCGGCCGGACACGAGCGCCATGGCACGGCGGACGTGCGGCCCATGGCCTAGGAG
>DASZOD010000222.1:0-6679 GCA_035550935.1 Egibacteraceae bacterium
CTCCCAGGATGCTGTCATTATCGCACGTTCTAGGCCACACGTTCTAGGCCACATGATCACGCTCCGGACAGCTCAGGGGCGGGGGTATGGTCTTTGATGCTGACCGGCGCGTCGTGCAGGCGGGGGCGGCCCCTCGGAAAGCCATCAAGCATTCCGGTGTCCCCACGGTCGGGTCAAGCCCCGTTCCATGCCCAGACCCCGTGCGGCCCGGGGCCGACCTGGATGCTGGCCACCACGCGGCGCGAGGCCACCTCGTAGACGACCACGGTGCCGTTGCTGTGGTCGGCGATCGCCGCCAGGCTCCCGTCGCCGGTGATGGCCACGTGGTGGGGGGCGCCGGGCACCGTGACCTGGCCGATCCGCTCCAGCGTGACGGTGTCGATGACGTAGGCCTGTCGGGTGGCGTGGTCCACGAGCCACAGCTGAGCGCCGTCGGGCGTGAACGCCAGATGGTGGGCCTCACGCCCCAGTGTCAGGCTGGCCTGCAGCTGACCCTGCGGTGAGAACACGTGCAGCGGGCCGCGCCAGTCGGTGACCCACAGGCGCCCGTCAGGACCGATGCGCAGGTCATGGGGCCGCTGCCCGGTGGGTCGGTAGGCGACGACCTGTCCGGCGTCCAGGTCGACCAGGGCCAGCTCGTCGGTCCCGTTCAAGGTCGCCCAGGCCGAGGACCCGTCGGCTGTGACGTCCAGGTCGTGGGGCTCGGCCCGCAGCGGGATGCTGGCCAGGTGCTGTCCTTGCGGCGACACGACATCGATGCGCCGCCCGGCCTCGTTGGCCACGACGAAGCGGTCACCGGCGGCTTTGACGTCGTGGGGACGGCCCCCCAACCGCACACGAGTCTCCTGGCCGTCGCGGACGATGGCAAGCGCGTCACTCGCATACAACGCTGCAGCGACCGATCCCCCCGGGCCCACCACCAGGTTGTGCGGTCCGCCGCCCGTGCGGTGACGCGCGATCACCTGCTGGCGGTCGAGATCGACCAGGACCAGCTCGCCGGCGTCCTCGACCGCGACCCATACCTGCCGCAGCGGCTCGTCTGCGGGGGCCGTCGGCGGCACCGGCTGTCGGGGGGACGTCGCCGTCTGCGCCGGGGCCGCCCCCGGCGACGGCGCGTCCGCGGGAGGCTCGGCTTGGCAGGCCAGCAGCAAGACCGCGGCCACGCTCAGCACGGTCGCCCCCAACGCCTGGCGCAACGCCATCTGTCGTCCTCGGGTCGGCCCACAGCGCTCGGCGTTCAGGCGCCGCGGTGATGCTCGATGATCCTGCAGTAGCCGTCGGGCTGGGCGGGCAGCTCGTCGGCGCTGGCGGCTAGGGCGCGCAGCTCGTCGCGCAGCCGGCGCAGCCGAGCGATCTGGCGCTCCAGGTCGTCGGTCTGGCGACGCATGACCTGCAGGACGTAGCGGCAGGGCGCCCGACCCTGGTCGCGGAAGGCCAGGATCTCGCCGATGTCGTCCAGGGACAGTCCCAACCGCTGAGCGCTGCGGATGAACCCGAGCCGCTCGGCGTCGGCCTCGCTGTACAGCCGGTAGCCGCTGGCGGTCCTGGCGGGCTCGGGCATCAGCCCGATGGACTCGTAGTAGCGGATGGTCCTGGTGTTGAGGTCGAAGCGCTCGGCCAGCTCGCCGATGCGCATGCGCGGGTGGGTGTCGGCGCTCACCACCGACCCTCCAGCCGAGGCCCGCCGCGCCATGGTCACCACCACCCGGGTTTGCCTTCGCACCCACCCTACGGCTTCCGTCCGGGCAATCTGGCGGTGCGTGCCTCCTCCTCGCGTGGCGCGGGTCCCCGGCGGCTTCGGGGTGTGCCTTGGGCTAGCCTGACCACGGGATTGAGGACGCAAGCCGCTCCTGGAAGAGGGGGCCGTGGAGATCACGCTGCAGTACTTCGACGGCTGCCCAGGCTGGAGGGCCGCCGACGCCAACCTGCGGGAGGCGCTGCGGCTGGCCGGCATCCCCGACGCCGAGGTGCGCTATCAGAAGGTGGAGACGCCGCAGGAGGCGCGGCGAGTGGGGTTCCGGGGGTCGCCGTCGCTGCTGATCGACGGCGAGGACCCGTTCGCCGACCCGGGCGCGCCGGCAGGGCTGTCGTGTCGCATCTACCAGACCCCCTCGGGCCCGGCGGCCGCTCCGTCGACGGCGCAGCTGCACGAGGCCCTGCGCCGGCGGCGCGACCCGGACAGGCCCGCCAGCAGGTGACCATGCCCTGGAGGGCCACGGGAGTTTGGGTTCATCGAGGTCGGCCTGCGCCAGAGTGACAATGTGACCCAGCCGTTGCAGCGTCAATCCCACACGTGGCCGATCCGGGCAGCCGGTTGCCCGCATCGGCCACGTGAGTCATCCGACGCGCACGACGCCCACTGGGCCATGACCGCTAGCCGGTGTTGCGCAGGCCGGCGGCGATGCCGTTGACCGTGAGCAGCAGCGCGCGGCGCAGGCGGGGCTCGGCCTGGGGGGACGCGCGGACCCGGGCCAGCAGCGCGACCTGCAGGTAGTGCAGCGGCGCGAGGTACGTGTCGCGGACCCGCAGGGTGCGACGCAGCACCGGGTGGCCGGCCAGAAGCTGGCCTCCGCCGGTGAGCGCCAGCACCTCCCGGACGGTCCGCCGGTACTCGTCGGCGATCGCGTCGAACAGGTGGTGCAGGGCCGGATCGACGAGCCGCTCCACGTAGTGTCGGGCGATCTCCAGATCGGTCTTGACCAGGGTCATCTCGATGTTGGAGACGAACATGCCCATGAACGGCCAGTCGCGGTGCATCTCGGCGAGCACCTCGCCCAGCCCCTCGCTGCGGGCGGCGGCCAACCCGGATCCCACCCCGTGCCAGCCGGGGATGATCTGGCGTGACTGGTTCCAGCCGAACACCCAGGGGATCGCCCGCAGGTCCTCCAGTCCCCGCCGGCCCCGGCGCGCCGGACGGGAGCCGATGTTCAGCTCCGCCAGTTCCTCGACCGGGGTGGACGAGCAGAAGTACTCGAACAGGCCCGGCGCGTCCAGCAGCTGCCGGTAGGCGGCGTAGGCGGCGTCGGAGACCACGACCATGGCCCGGTCCCAGCGCCGTAGCGTCGCGGGGGACGCCAGAGGCGCCCGGTGCAGCAGGGAAGCTTCCAGCGTGGCGGCCAGCGTCAGCTCGAGGTTGCGGCGGGCCAGTCCCGGCAGCCCGTACTTGTCGGCGATCACCTCGCCCTGTTCGGTGACCTTGAGCTCGCCGTCCACGGCGCCCGGCGGCTGGGCGAGGATGGCGTCGTGGGTGGGCCCCCCGCCCCGCCCCACGCTGCCGCCGCGGCCGTGGAAGATTCGCAGGGCCACGCCGTGGCGCTGCGCGGCCTCGCGCAGGCGGCGTTGCGCCAGGTGCAGCTCCCAGCGGGACGTGGTGACGCCCGCGGTCTTCGACGAGTCCGAGTAGCCGAGCATGACCTCCTGGACGTCGCCGCGCAGGCGCAGCAGTCGCCGGTAGGGCTCGACCGCCAGCAGCTCGTCGAGCAGCTGGCCGGCGCAGCGGATGGCGTCACGGGTCTCCAGCAGCGGCACGAACCCGATGCGGGCCACCCCGGCGTGCAGGTCGATCAGGCCCGCCTCGCGAGCCAGCACCACCGCGGCGAGCAGGTCGTCGACGCCCTCGGTCATGGACACGATGTAGGACTCGACGACCTCGTCGCTGTGGCTGTCCAGCGCCTCGCGGACGGTGTGGAACGTGTCCAGAGTGGTGGCGGCGGTGCCGTCCACGCGGGTCGTGGGCAGGGCCAGCGGTCGGCGGCCGGCCAGCTCGGCGGCGAGCAGCCGGCTGCGGGCGGGACGGTCCAGCCGCTGGTAGGCCGGCGACAGGTCGAGGCGCTCGTAGAGCACCGCGAGGGTGGCGTGGTGACTGGCGGCGTGCTCGCGCACGTCCATGGTGGCCAGCTGCAGGCGGAAGGCGGCGACCAGCCGCAGCACCCGGGCCAGCGAGCCCCGGGCGATGAGCTCGCCGCGGTTGGCCAGCAGCGAGTCGTGCATGAGCTGCAGCTCGGCCAGCAGCTCGCGGGCGCTGGCGTACTCCTCGGCTTCCGGCGGACGCCGCTCGACCATGCGCCGGCGGGTGTTGGTCAACCGCTGGTGCACGTAGGAGCACTTCAGCCGGTAGGGCTCCTCGCGATTGAGCCGCACCCAGCGGTCGTAGACCTCGGGCAGACGCTGGCGGTCCTCGTCGAGGCTGCGGCGCAGCGCGTCGCTGACCCCCGCGATGCGCACCGACGTCGACAGGTCGGCCGCCAGCCCCTCGACCGCGGCGAGCAGGTTGCGCAGCGCGTGGTCGGCCTGGACGCGCAGCACCTCGGCGGTGACCTGGGGCGTGACGTTGGGGTTGCCGTCGCGGTCGCCGCCGACCCAGGTCCCGAAACGGATGGGCACCGCCGTCGGCGGCAGGTCCACATCCAGCGCGGACAGGTGCTGGGCGACGTCGTCGAACAGGTCGGGGATCACCTGACTGAACAGGTCGTCGAAGTAGTACAGGACCGCACCGGCCTCGTCGACCGGGGTGGGTGGCTCCAGGCGCAGCTCGTCGGTCTGCCACAGCAGGTCGACGGTCTCGGCCAGCCGCCGGTCGATGCGCTCGCGGTCGGACGCCCCCGCCCGCGGGTCGCGGCGCTCCTCCAGCAGCCCCGCTACCCGGCGCAGCTTGCTCAACACCGAGCGGCGCGAGGCCTCGGTGGGGTGGGCGGTGAACACCGGGCGCAGCTCGAGGCGGTCGCAGACGTCGCGCACCAGGCCCGGATCGAGGTCGGCGGCGGCGATCCGAGCAACCGTGCGGGCCATGAAGCCGCCCTCGGGGCCGCGCACGGCCAGGCCGTCGAAGCGGTGGGCCTGCTCGGCGACGTTGGCGAGCTGGAAGTAGGCGGAGAAGGCGCGCGACAGGTTGATGGTGGTGGCCAGGTCCAGCCGCTCCAGCAGCACCGCGAGCTGCTGGCGCGCCGAGCCGCCCGCCGCGGTCGCCTTGCTGACCGCCCGGACCTCCTCGACCAGGTCGAGCAGGTCCTTGCCCTCCTGACGCACGAGGGTCTCACCCAGCAGCTCGCCAAGCCGACGGATGTCGGCGCGTAGCTCCTGGCCGCCGACGCCGCCCACGTCCACTGGGGCCGCGGTGTCTGCCGGGCGCTCGTCTCCCATGCCTCTACCGTACGGCACGCCGCCGGCGCTTCCCCCTCCCAGCGGGCGCTTGTCAAAACTTCGTTTGAGGACTTGACAAGGTGCCTGATGGGAGCTTTCCTGGACCCATGGGTGACCGTGCCGCCAAGAACGCGCTGTTCGACGCCTTCGCCGACGTCGCCAAGGCCCTGGGCAGCGGACGCAGGGCCGAGATCGTCGAGTTGCTGGCGCAGGGCCAGCGATCGGTGGACGAGATCGCCGGGGCCATCGAGCAGAGCGTGGCGAACACCTCCAGCCACCTGCAGGTACTGGCTCGGGCCGGGCTGGTCACGACCCGCCGCGTGGGCACGCGCATCTACTACCGGCTGGCAAGCGACCGGGTATTCGAGCTGTGGGCCGCGCTGCGCGAGGTCGCCGCCGACCACGTCGCCGGCTTGGAGCGCCTGGCCGCCGCCTACCTCGGCGACCGCGCGGCCCTGGAGGCCATCGGCCGCCAGGAACTGGCCCGGCGGCTGCGCCGCGGAGACGTGGCGGTCATCGACGTGCGCCCGACCCCCGAATACGCGGCCGGCCACATCGCCGGGGCCCGGTCGGTGCCGCTGGCGGCGCTGCGTAGGCGTTTGCGGGAGCTGCCGGCCGACGCGGAGGTCGTGGCCTACTGCCGCGGCCCCTACTGCGTCTACGCCGACGACGCGGTGCGCGTGCTGACGCGCCAGGGCTACCGGGCGCGACGGCTGGAGGACGGCTTCCCCGAGTGGCGGCGCGCCGGCCTGCCGGTGGCGATCGGGGATGACGCCGACACCCAGGAGGCGAGATCGTGAGCGGACAGCCGCTGACCGACGAGGCGACCCTGCACGCCCGGGGACGACCTGCCAGCACGGCCCGCCGTTGCCGGCCCGCCGGCTCGCGCACGGGCCGCAGCTGACAGGCCCGGAGGGAAGACGCAGACCGTGGCGGCAATCGTCCCCATCGTCGACGCCGGGCTGGGAAACAGCTCCTACCTGGTGGACGTCGGCGACGGGCGGGCACTGGTGGTCGACCCCACGCGGGACCCCGGCCCGTACCTGCGGACGGCCGAGCAGCGCGGCTGGCGGATCACCGACGTCGCCGAGACCCACCTGCACGCCGACTTCGTCTCAGGCGCCCGCGAGCTGGCCGCCGGCGGCGCACGCCTACTGGCCCCGGCCCGCGCCGGCCTGGGCTTCCCCACGACAGGGCTGGACGACGGCGACGAGGTCGACCTGGGCGGGCTGCGCCTGCGGGCGCTGGCCACCCCCGGGCACACTCCCGAGCACCTGGCCTACCTGTTGGCCGACGGCGACCGGCCGCTGGCGGTGTTCACCGGGGGCACGCTCATCACCGGCGGGGTGGCCCGGCCCGACCTGCTCGGACCCGACCACACCGAGGCGCTGGCCCGCGCCGCCCACCGGTCGATCCGCCAGCGGCTGCTGACCCTGCCCGACGACCTGCCCGTCTACCCCACCCACGGTCCCGGTTCGTTCTGCTCGGCGGGCCCGGGCGGCGAGCGGGTCACGACTATCGGCCACGAAGGCATCCTCGT
>DASZOD010000223.1:0-2187 GCA_035550935.1 Egibacteraceae bacterium
CGCCGGAGACGTCGGACACCACCGGCCTGGCGGACATCGTCTTCCAGCGCTCCACGGACGGTGGCCAGACGTGGAGCGAGCCGGTGGCCATCGACGACGACGACCCGGACCGACACTTCACCAGCTTCTACCCGCAGCTGGCAGTGGCGCCCAACGGGCGAATCGACGTCGTATGGCAGGACAACCGCGAGCTGACCGACTACCGCTTCAACGTGCGCTACACCTACTCGACCGACGGCGGTGCAACCTGGGCCCCCAACGTGCAGATCAACGACCGGCCTGTCGACTTCAACCTCGGGGTCAGCTTCAACTCCGACCTGCGCTACGCACCGGGGGTGGCGTCAGCCAATGAGTACGCAGCGATCGGTTGGGCCGACACCCGCTTGGGCGACGACCTCACCCAGACCCAGGACAACTTTGGCGCCATAGCCCAGTTCTCGCCGCTCCCGCCGACCACCGCTAACACTGTCCTGGCCATCGTGGCCGCTGTCTTCGGCGGCCTGGTGGCGGCAGGGATCGTCTTGTTGGTGTTCCTGCGAATGCGCCGACGCCAAGAAGGCTCCGAATCGCCCAGGGTCGGAGCGCCGGAGGGCGTCGGCGCCCGGTAGTGGCGAGAGGGGCCGGGCCGGCGACGGCTGGCGACGCAACGCGACGAGCCCGCCGCTCCTTGGTCCGCAAGAACCACCGCTGTTCAGCAGTTCTGGCCCTGCTGTTTCAACCGGCGGTGGTGGGGGCCTTGGTCTGGACTCTTTGTGCCACGATGGCCCGTGCACCCAGCTCCCGCTGCAGCCTGGTATGGGTCGCGTGTCGGCGGCTACCGATGGGTCTCGGGGCATGATGATCAGTGGCTGCCGAGCGCGGCTTGACGGAACCCTACGACGTGGAAGCCTGCCAGGCGGGCCGCCGCGGACAAGCGGCCGCAGCGACGCCGATCCAGAGAGGAGCAGCCATGGGTGCATGGAGGACACCGCCGGAGCAGGAGGCACCGAGCCTGGCCACGATGGAAGAACACCTGCGCCAGGCCGGAGGCCAGCCGCGGCGCTGGTCCAACCAACCGGGTGACACCTATGACAGCCATGAGCACGGCTACCACAAGGTGTTGTTCTGCGTACGGGGCAGCATCGTGTTCCACACCCCCGACGGCGACATCCAGCTGCGCGCCGGCGACCGGCTGGACGTCGAGCCGCGCACCCCGCACTCGGCCACGGTCGGCGACGAAGGCGTCGAGTGCGTCGAGGCCGCGGTCTGACCGCCTCCGCCGGCCGGTCAGCCGGTCAGGACGCCGCGGACCTCGATCACCGGATAGTCGCGCTCGCCGGTCGCCCGGATGGTCGGCAGCGTGCCGCTGGCCGACACCCGCGGGCCGGCAAACGACCAGGAGCCCTCCCACAGCACCTGATGGCGCACCACGTAGCTGCCGTTGGTCTCATACATGAAGCGCACCGCGGCCGCCGCGCCACTGCTGGCCGGATCCGGGCGGCTTCCCGGGCTGCTGCTGGCCAATGCTCCCCGACAGCCCAGCGGCCGCCTGTCGCGGTCGCCGGGCGCGGGGGCGAAGTCGGCGCACGGATCCCAGTAGAAGCGGCTGGGGCGCATCGTCGCGGTCACCGCGTAGCCGCGGATGGACACCGTCGCGGTCACCTCCTGCGGCCCCTCGTACCAAAACCAGCTCTCCAGCCCGGTCACGCCCCGCTGATCGGGGTTGACCAGCACCGCCGGCGCCGGGATCTGCGACCTCACCAACTGGGTGATCTCCGCCAGCGTCGGCGGCGGCGGTGGAGGCGGCGGCAGCGGGGGCGGCGCGGCCTGCGGCACGTAGCAGCGGGAGCGCAGCACCGTCACGGTGGGCGGATCGGTGCTGTAGTCGACGCGCACGTAGTCGTAGCGGTCGGGGCGTTCAGTAGGATCATCGCCCGGCGGCGGGCAGCCCCCCGGACCCAGCGGTCCTCGCCAGCCCGTCTCGACCAGTCCCTGAGACGACGTCACCCTGCCCGCGCTTGAGGCCTCCACCTCGGCAGGCCCTCCTGACTGGGTGGTTCCGACCAGCAACTCGGCTGTCACCTCTCCGGATCGGGAGTCCCTCTGCGCTGCATCCCCGCGGCCCTGGGCCAGTTCGTTCGTCGGCGGACCA
Source organism: Egibacteraceae bacterium (assembly GCA_035550935.1). Taxonomy (GTDB): domain Bacteria; phylum Actinomycetota; class Nitriliruptoria; order Euzebyales; family Egibacteraceae; genus DASZOD01. The sequence goes on from DASZOD010000223.1 coordinate 2,132, forward strand.
CCAGCCAGTGCCAAACGTGGACCAGCGGTCACCAACAGGAAAGCAACGGCCAGCAC
>DASZOD010000224.1:0-4137 GCA_035550935.1 Egibacteraceae bacterium
GGCTGGGGCCGCGACCCGGCGCAGCCGCTGATCAGGCCGCCGAGCGTGCGGCAGTCGGCCTGGGCGGGCGCGGCCGCGCCGAGCAGCAGCAGTGCGGTCAGGACCGTGAGGGCGGTGCGCCGGGCGGACATGCCTCGTCACTCGGACACAAACCCCCTGAACTGGAATGACTAGCCCAGAAACATCTCGGCGGCGGAGGCCTCGCCGGCGTCGCGTCTGTGGGTCACCGCGACGCGGTCAGCCCGCCCCTTCGACGTGCAAGGCGAGTTCGACGACGCGGTGGCCGGCCATCTTCGTCACCTCGAACCGGGCGTGGTCAGCCCCGACCGTGTCGCCGACGCTGGGCAGGCGCCCCAGCCGGGAGATGACGAAGCCGGCCACGGTCTCCCACTCGCCGTCGGGCAGCTCGACGCCTGAGCGGTCGGCCAGCTCGTCGGGGCGCAGAGCGCCGGGGACCAGCAGCGCGCCGTCGCGGCGCCGGCGCAGCCTCGGGCCGGCGGCGGAACGCCCGCCGCTGGGGTCGGTCTCGTCCTCGAACTCGCCGATGATCTCCTCGAGCAGGTCCTCCAGCGCCACCAGCCCGCTGACCGTGCCGTACTCGTCGACGACCACGGCGACGTGCTGGCGCTCCCGGCGCATGTCGACCATGAGCTGCTCGACCGGGCGGGACTCGGGGGTGACGAGCGCCGGGCGGGCCAACTCGCCGGCGGTGACGCCCGCACGCTGGCCGGGCTCCACCCGCAGCAGGTCCTTGACGTGCAGCACGCCGCTGACGTGGTCCAGCTCGCCGTCGAACACCAGCAGGCGGGAGCGACCGGTGTCGCCGGCGACCCGCTCCAGGTCGTCGATGCCGGCGTCGGCGGGGACCGCGACGATGTCGCCGCGGGGGATCATGACCGCCTGGGCGTCGAGGCCCCACACGGTCACGGCCCGCGCCAGCAGGTCGCGCTGCTCGTCGCCGAGGGTGCCGTGCTCGGCGGACTCGCGCAGCAACAGGAGCAGCTCGTCGGGGGAGTGGGCGAGGGCCCGCTCGTCCTGCGGGGTGACCCCCATGGCCCGCACCACCCCGTTGGCCAGCGCGTTGAGCAGGCGGATGAACGGTCGGGCCACGAGGGAGAAGCCGCGGAACGGCCGGGCCAGCAGCAGGGCGGAGCGCTCCGGACTGGCGATGGCCCACGACTTGGGTGCCATCTCCCCGACGACGATGTGCAGGAAGACGATGATGGCCAGCCCGACCGCCACGGCGATGGCGTGACGCAGCGCTTCGGGGATGGTCACGCCGCCCAGCAGCGCCTCCAACCCGTGGACCAGCGCGGGCTCGGCCACCGCGCCCAGGCCCAGGGAGGCCATGGTGATGCCCAGCTGCGCCGCCGCCAGCATCAACGACAGCTCCCGCTCGCTGGCCAGCGCCACGTCGGCTTGCCGGTTCCCACTGGCGGCCAGCTGCTCCAGACGGGGGCGGCGCACGGCGAGCAGCGCGAACTCGGACGCCACGAAGAAGGCGTTGGCCGCCAGCAGACCCAGCGAGGCCAGCACCGCGCCCACGCTCATCGGGCGCTCCCCGCCTCGCCGCCGGGTGACGCCAGCGGCCGGACGTGCAGCTTGCCCACGGCCAGGCCGCGCATGGTCTCGACGGTCAGCCGGGCGCCGGGGACCTGCACGCTGTCGCCCGCCTGGGGCACCCGTTCCAGGCGTTCCATGATCAGACCACCGACCGTGTCGTAGTCGCCTGACGGCAGCTCCAGGCCGATCTCGCGTCCGGCCTCGTCGACGCGCAGCGAGCCGGGCACGACCCAGGTGCCGTCCGGCAGCGCCAGGACGCCGGGCTCCTCGGGGTCGTACTCGTCGCGGATGCTGCCGACGAGCTCTTCGACGAGGTCCTCGAGCGTGACGATCCCGGCGGTGCCGCCGTACTCGTCGACCACCACGGCGAGCTGGCTGTGGGCCTCGCGCATGTCGACCAGCAGGGGGCCCAGCGACGCGCTCTCGGGTATGGCCAGCGGAGGCCCCGCCAGCGAGCGCACCGGTGTGCGCTCCCGCTCCTGGGGCGGGATGCGCAGGACGTCCTTGGCCTGCACGATCCCGCGCACGTCGTCCAGGCCCTCCCCGACGACGGGGAAGCGCGAGTGTCCGCTGTCCAGCGCCAGACGCCGCAGGTCCTCGCAGCTGGCGTCGACCGTGGTCCACACGACCTGGGGGCGGGGCACCATGGCGTCCGCGGCGTTGAGCGCGCCGAACTCCAGCGCCCGGCTCAGCAGCGCCGTCTGGCTGGGGGTCAGCGCCCCCTCGCGGCCGGACTCCTCGACGATGATCCCCAGCTCCTCGGGCGAGGCGCCGCCTTCCAGCGCCTGGACCGGCTCGATGCCCACCCTCCGCAGCAGCCAGTTGGCGCTGCTGTCGAACAAGCGGATCAGGGGGCCGGCCAGCCGGGTGAACAGCCAGGTGCTGCGGGCCAGGGCCAGCGCCAGAGGCTCGGGCTTGGCGATGGCGAGGTTCTTGGGGGCCAGCTCCCCCAGCACCATCTGGGCGGTGGTGGCCAGCAGGAACGCGGTCGTGAACGCCACCTCCGCCACCGCCGCCCGTGGGAGTCCGAGCAGCTCCAGGAGTGGCGCCAGGGCCCGGCCCAGGGTGGGCTCGGCGATGAAGCCCACCAGCAGCGACGTCGCGGTGATGCCCAACTGGGCCCCTGACAGGACGAACGACAGCCGGCCGGTGACGTCCAGTGCCCGGGCCGCCCGGCGGTCGCCCCGGCCGGCCAGCTCCTCGAAGTGCCGCCGGCGGGCGGCGACGAAGGCGAACTCGTAGGCGACGAAGTAGCCGTTGGCCAGGATGAGCGCCACGACGGCCAGCAGTCCCAGGGCGGTGGTCACGGTCGGCGTCCTGCTGGGCGGAGCCGGTCGCCGCCAGTGTCGCACCTGTCGCCGACCCGTCTCCGGCGTTCGCCGCCGTCCGACCCTCGGACGCTGCCCAGCGCTGCTGAGGGGCGCCACCCGGCCGGCGGAGTGGTCCGATCGGGGGAGGTCCGACCACCCGCTACGACTAGCGAAAAATCACCCATAGTGAGGATAGCGCTACGGCTAGCTTTGCTCCATACTGTGTCCAGCGAACGGGCCCCAGTGCAGCCCGTCGCGATTCCCCCTGGCACTGGACGTGCGTCGCACCGGGCCCCGGCTCCCCCCGGCCGGGGCCCTTTCGCGTCCGCCTCGGGGCGGCGGCCGGCACCCCAGGCCCATCAGGGGCCCCGCTCGACGATGCGGGACTCGGGCTCGTAGCGCGTGAAGAACTCCTGGCGTTCGACCCGCCCGTCGGGGAAGCGCAGCACCCGGGTGACGGTGATGTCGAAGCCTGGCCCGCCGGCCTGCTGGACGACCCGCTCGCTTCCCGGGGGCAGGGCGGGGTTGACCCGCACCTCGGTCCCGGGCTGGCGCACGTTCGTGCGGGGCCCGGTGACGGCTTCGACGTCGACCCAGCTGCGGCCCCACAGCGTCACCGTCACCGACGTGGCGCTGTAGGAGGTCTTCACCAGGATCCCGTGCGGCGAGTTGTTGCGGATCGCCAGGTCGACGTTGGGATAGTTCAGCGTCGCCTCCCGCCCCACCGGGTAGCGGTCGATGTAGTAGGAGTGGGGCTTGTAGGCCACGAAGTGGTAGCCGCCGAAGAAGGCGGCGTTGAAGAAGGTGGTGGCGAACTGGCTGACGCCACCACCCACGTCCTCGATGTACTCGCCGCGCAGGATGGCCCCGCCCTCGACGAAGCCCTTGGCAGACGTGCGGCGGCCCACGTGACGGTTGAGCGAGAAGGTCTCGCCGGGCTCGATGACCGCCCCGTCGACGAGGTCGGCGAAGCGGTGGATGTTGGTCACCCGGCTCTGGCAGCAACGGTGATGGGTGGTGAACGTGGATACCGGCTGGACGATCTGCAGCGCCCGGGCTTCATCGGTGGACCGGTCGGGCGTGACCACCTCCCCGTCCAGCAGCGCCTCGCGGGGGCCGGGGCCAGTCGCCAGCGCCAGCAGCTGCGTCGCGGCGGCCTCGGGCACGAAGCGGAAGCCCTCGGCCGACTGCGAGACCGTCACCGTCCCGCCCGCCACGTCGATGCGCGCGTCGACCGGGTCGCGTTCGAACGCTTCGACGGTGG
>DASZOD010000225.1:0-4774 GCA_035550935.1 Egibacteraceae bacterium
CTCAGGCGCTCCCGGGCCGCGGCCTGGGGGTTGGGCCGGCCGACCGGCGTCGACCTGCCCGGCGAGCGCGGTGGGGTGGTCCCCGGCCGGGCGTGGAAGCGCGAGTTCTGGGCCGACTTCCGCGGGACCTACTGCTCCGAGGCCGCCACGGCCGCGCCGGGCAGCGACGTCCAGGCCCTGTACGCCGACCTGTGCGACAACGGCCACCGCTGGCGAGGCGGCGACGCGGTCAACATGGTGATCGGCCAGGGTGACGTCCAGACCACTCCGCTGCAGATCGCCAACGCGTTCGCGGCGATGGCCAACGGCGGCACGCTGTGGCGCCCGCACGTCGCCCGCGAGGTCATCCGGCCCGACGGGACCGTCGAGTCGGTCCCCCCGGAGGCGGTCGGGCGTCTCCCGCTGCCCCCGCCGCTGCTGGACTACCTCGAGAGCGGGCTGGTAGCCGTGACCCGCACGGGCACGGCCGCCAGCGTGTTCGGCGACTTCCCCCTGGCGGTGGCGGGCAAGACGGGGACGGCCGAGATCCGTCCCAAGCAGCCGTTCGCCTGGTTCGCCGCCTACGCCCCGGCCGAAGCCCCCCGCTACGTGGTGGTGGTCATGGTCGAGGAAGGTGGCAGCGGCAGCCAGACCGCGGCGCCGATCGTGCGGCGGATCCTCGAGGGCCTGCTGGGGCTGGAGCAGACGGCGATCACCCCCGGGCTGAGGACGGACTAGGCGGGCCATGGCCGAGATCACCTACGGCGACGAGCGCTCCGGGCGCCTGGCCCGCGAGTCGGTCCAGCGCGCCTGGCGCAGCACCCACGCGCCCAGCCGCCAGCTCGACCCGGTGCTGCTGGTGGCCGCGCTCGGCCTGGCGTGCTTCGGACTGCTGATGATCTACTCGGCGACATTCCACGAGCTGCAGGCGCGGAGCGCCGACGGGCTGTACTACGTCAACCGCCAGGTGCTGTCGCTGGCCCTGGGGCTGCTGTCGATGACCGCGGTCACCCTCGTGGACTACCGCACCTACCGGGCGTGGGCCCCGCTGGTGTACGGCGGCGCGCTCGCGCTGCTCGTGCTCGTGCTGCTGGTCGGCACCGAGGTCAACGCCTCGAGGTCGTGGCTGGTGGTGGGTGGCTTCCAGCTGCAGCCCAGCGAAGTGGCCAAGCCGGCCCTCATCCTCATCCTGGCCGCCCTGTTCCAGGAGCGCCGGGAGGAGGCCCTGGGCCTGCGGGCGTTGGGCGAGGCGCTGGCGCTGGCCGCCGTGCCCATGCTGCTCATCCTGGCCCAACCCGACCTGGGCACGTTCCTGGTGTTCGTCGCCATCGTCTTCGGCGTCCTGCTGCTGGCCCGGGTTCGGGTCCGCTACATGGTCGCCCTGGCGATCATCGGACTGCTGGCAAGCCTGGGGGCGCTCCAGCTGGGCATCGTCAAGGACTACCAGGTCGAACGCCTCACCGCCTTCCTCAATCCCGACGCCGCCGACGCCCTCGGCGCCGCCTACAACGTCAACCAGTCCCAGATCGCGATCGGCGCCGGCCAGTTCCTCGGCCAGGGGCTGTTCCGCGGGTCGCAGACATCGCTGGCCTACGTGCCTGAGAACCACACCGACTTCATCTTCACCGTGATCGGCGAGGAGTTGGGCTTCCTGGGCGCCGCAGCGATGCTGGCGCTGTTCGCGCTGCTGATCTGGCGCGGCCTGCGCATCGCCGCGCTGTCGCGAGACACGTTCGGCACGCTGCTGGCCGGCGGCGTGGTGTCGGTGCTGGGCTTCCAGCTGTTCGTCAACGTCGGCATGGCCATCGGGCTCATGCCGGTGGCCGGCCTGCCGCTGCCGCTGGTCTCCTACGGTGGCACCAGCCTCATCACGACCTTCGTCATGCTCGGCCTGCTGCAGAACGTCCACATGCGCCGCTTCAGCTGAGCGGCCTGCGCGCGCCCGGCCGGCGGCGCGCCGCTACACTCGCAGCGAGGCCGGGGTGACCATCGCTCCGGCTGGCGCGTCAACGCGATCCGCCCGCTTCGGCTCCTGTAGATGACCGTGACGCCCACCGCAGCCAGCGTCTGGCCCCAGCTCGAGCCGGTCCTGACCGGCGTGCGCAAGCCCGCCCGCTACGTCGGCGGCGAGGGCAACGCCGTCGTCAAGGACCACGCCGGCGTCACCAGCGCCTGGCTGCTGATCTACCCCGACGCCTACGAGCTCGGCCAGCCCAACCAGGGCCTGCAGATCCTCTACGAGGTGCTCAACGAACGTCCCGCCACCGTCGCCGAACGCGGCTACGCGCCGTGGCCCGACATGGAGCAGGTGATGCGGGAGAAGGCCATCCCCTTCTTCAGACTCGAGAACCACCTGCCCCTCCGGGCCTTCGACGTGGCCGCGTTCAGCCTCGCCACGGAACTGGGCTACACCAACCTGCTCAACTGCCTGGACCTGGGCGGCCTCGCCGTCGCCGGCGCAGACCACGTCGATGAACGGCGCCACCGGCTCGGGGTTGGACGCCGCGTGCCCGCGTGGTACGAGCCCGGCCACAGCAGCGACGGGCGGCTGCGCGGCACCTTCCCCCGCCAGCGGGCGGCCCCCTATCGGGTGCCCAAGCGCACAGTGAGCGACCTGGATCGCTGGCCCTATCCCAAGAAGGCCATCGTCCGGCTCACCGAGACGGTCCACGAGCGCTACAACGTCAAGATCTTCCGCGGCGGCACCCGCGGGTGCTGCTTCTGCCAGGCGGGGATGACCACCCGCCCGGTCCGCGAGCGCTCGCGGCAGACCATCAAGGAGATGGTCCGCCGGGGTGTGGAGGCCACCGGCTTCGAGGACGCCGGAGTGGTCGGCCCAGCTCAGACTGAGCAGGCCGACCTCCTCGGCCTGTGCGGGGACCTGGCCGACGCCTACGAGGGGACGGCGACGAGCCTGTCGCTGCCGTCCACCCGCGTCGACGCGTTCAACGTCACCCTGGCCGACGAGCTGATCCGCAACGGGAGGCGGACCGGACTGACGTTCGCACCCGAGGTGGGCAGCGAACGGGTGCGCCGGGTGATCAACAAGATGGTCAGCGAGGCGGACATGCTGCGCGCCGCCGACACTGCATTCGCCAACCGATGGCGACCACCTCAAGCTGTACTTCATGATCGGCCTGCCGACCGAGACCGACGCCGACGTGCTCGTCGTCGCCGACCTGGGGCTGAAGGTCCTGGCCGTCGGCCGCCAGTACGGCCGCCGCAACAAGGTCACCGTCTCGGTCGGCGGCTTCGTGCCCAAGCCGCACAGGCCGTTCCAGTGGGCCGCCCAGGAAACGCCGCAGCAGCTGCGGCGCAAGCTCGGCCTCATCAAGGCCCGGGTCGCGTCCGAGCGCAACCTGAACCTGCGCTACCACCAGCCGCTGCCGGGGGTGGTGGAGGGGCTGCTGGCCCGCGGCGACCGCCGGGTGACGGCCACGGTGCGGCGCGCGTTCCAGCTGGGGCCCGGTTCGACGGCTGGGACGAGCACTTCGACTACGGGGTGTGGGCGCGAGCCGCCGAGCAGACCGGCGTCGACGTCGCCTGGTACACCACCCCCCAGCGGGGCGAGGGCGGGGTCTTCCCCTGGGACCACCTCGACTCGGGGTTGGAGAAGGACTGGCTGTGGAGGGACTGGTGCGACGCCCTCGCCGGAAGCGAACTTGAGGACTGCCGCTGGACGCCCTGCTACGACTGCGGGGTGTGCCCGGGACTGGGCCCGCAGCACCAGACCGGGCATCTGCCGATCTATGCGGGTCCGCGCTAGGTACACGAAGTCCGGGAAGCTGCGGTTCATCTCCGCGATCGACCTGGGTCGGGTCTGGGAACGGGCCCTGCGCCGGGCCGGCCTACCCATCGCCTACAGCGAGGGCTTCTCGCCCCATCCCAGGGTCAGCTTCCCCGACGGCCTGCGGGTGCTGACCGCCGTCGAGGTGGCCGCTGGCGACCCCAAGCTGGCACGATGGCTGCAGGCGTCCTGCTGGGACCTGAGCTATTCGCCGGCGGCCGTCGGGTGGCTCGCGCAGGCGGTCGCCGCAGTCGCCGCCGCCCCGGTGCTGTCCGTGCAGCGCGAACGCAAGGCCACCAGCGACCTGGTGGACCTGCGGCCCGCCCTGCACCAGATCTCCCGTCGCGACGCCACGGTCCGCGTGACGTTGCACCACGTCGAGCCGCCGCTGCGCCCCAGCGAGGCGCACGCGGCGCTGCGCGGCCACGCCGAGGCGTCGACGGAACCGCTGCTGGTGACCCGCCTGGCCCAGAGGCGACCGTGCGCAGCAGGCCTGCAAGAGGCCCTTACCGGCGACGTCATCCCGCCGCTGGGCGACCCATCGCGAAACGACAAGGACTCGTACAGTGACTGACGAGAACAGCAGCCCGCCACCTGAGGACCGCCGGGCGCGCGAGCGCCCGGAGGCGGCACCCCCTGATGAGGACCGCAGGACGCGCGAGCGCCCGGAGGCGGCACCCCCTGATGAGGAGCGCAGGGGGCGCGAGCGCCCGGAGGCGGCTTCCGCTGCCGACCGGGCCGCCTCGCCTCAGCCCACCGGGCGGACCCGCAGCCGCTCCCGCACGCGCCGGGGCGGCGGGGGCCCCGGCGAGGAGTCCGGCGCGCGCGGGGCAAGGCGCGTCCGCCGCCGTGGCCCCGCCGGCGATGAGGAAACCGCGCCGCCCGTGGAGAGCACCGTGGTCCCCGCCGAGCCAGCAGCGGAGCCCGTCGCCCCCGCGGAGCCGGCCCCACGGACCGCGGCGGGCGACACCGACGCGCCGGCGGCCGCCGAGGCCGCCGCACCCCAGA
>DASZOD010000226.1:0-14416 GCA_035550935.1 Egibacteraceae bacterium
GCGGCCGCCACGGCCGCCGTGGTGGCGGGCCTGAAAGCCGCCGGGGCGCTGCGCGTCAGCGAGGACGAGGAGATCGAGGGCCTCGACATCAACGAGCACGGCATGTACGGCTATCCCGAGTTCGCCGTGGGCCCTCAGCCCTACGGCCGCGGGGCGCAGACGGCCCGGCCGAACGGCGCGGCCGGCCACTCCGGCCCGGCTCGGACGCCGGCCACGCGCGAGTAGCGGCGCCCGGCGACGCGGTGGTGCGCCCACCCGGCGACCGTCCCGAGAGCTACGATTCGCCTCCCGACACGGGGGCCGATTGGGAGGCGGACGTGGACAAGCAGCAGGAGTACGTGCTGCGCACCATCGAGGAGCGCGACATCCGCTACGTGCGGCTGTGGTTCACCGACGTGCTGGGGATGCTGAAGTCGGTGGCGGTCACCTCCTCGGAGCTGGAGGGAGCGTTCACCGAGGGCATCGGCTTCGACGGCTCGGCGGTCGACGGGTTCGCCCGCGTGCAGGAGTCGGACATGCTGGCGATCCCCGACGCGTCGACGTTCCAGGTGCTGCCGTGGCGAGGGGAGAACGCCCCGGTGGGACGGATGTTCTGCGACATCCGCACGCCGCAGGGCGAGCCGTTCGCCGCCGACCCGCGGCAGGTGCTGCGGCGCAACCTGGCCAAGGCCGGGGACATGGGCTTCAGCTTCTACCTGCACCCCGAGATCGAGTTCTTCTTGTTCAAGAGCTCCGAGGCGCCCGAGCCGCTGGACAGCGGCGGCTACTTCGACCTGACCCCGGTTGACGTGCAGAGCGACTTCCGCCGGGAGGCGATCCAGACGCTGGAGGGCATGGGCATCTCCGTGGAGTACTCACACCACGAGGTCGCCCCCAGCCAACACGAGATCGACCTGCGCTACGCCGACGCGCTGACCATGGCCGACAACGTCATGACCTACCGGCTGGTCGTCAAGGAGGTCGCGATGCGCCGGGGCATCTACGCGACGTTCATGCCCAAGCCCCTGGCGCCGCACTGGGGCAGCGCGATGCACACCCACGTGTCACTGTTCGACGGCGACACCAACGCCTTCTACGAGGCCAGCGACCCCTACCACCTGTCCGGCACCGCCAAGCAGTTCATCGCCGGTCTCGTGGCCCACGCCCGGGAGATCTGCGCCGTCTGCTGCCAGTGGGTGAACTCCTACAAGCGGCTGATCCCCGGCTTCGAAGCCCCCGTGTACGTGTCGTGGGGCCGCCACAACCGCTCGGCGCTGGTGCGCGTGCCCATGTACAAGCCCAAGAAGCCGGCGTCGACCCGCATCGAGTTCCGCGCGCCGGACCCCGCGTGCAACCCCTACCTTGCGTTCTCGGTGATCCTGGCCGCCGGGCTGCGGGGCATCGAGAAGGGCTACGAGCTGCCCCCCGAGGCCGAGGACAACATCTACGAGATGACCGATGTGGAGCGGCGCGCGGCCGGCATCGACAGCCTGCCCCGAAACCTCGACGAGGCGCTGCGCGAGATGGAGGACTCCGAGCTCGTCGCCGAGGCCCTCGGCGAGCACGTCTTCGAGTTCTTCCTGCGCAACAAGCGCGTCGAGTGGGACGAGTACCGCTCGCAGGTCACGCCCTACGAGCTCCGCAAGTACCTGCCGACGCTGTAGCGGCGCGCCCGGTGGTCGACGCCCCGCTGCAGACCGCCGAGGCGGTGCTCGTGCGGCTGGGCATGGCCGCCGGAAGCGCTGTGCCTGCCCTGCGCGGGCTGGAGCTGTGGGGCGCCGACGGCCCGGCGCCCGGGGCCTGGCCGGTGGTCGAGGCGCTGGGGGACAGCCCCAACCCCGATCGTGCGCTGGCGGCGCTGACCCGCCTGGCCGAGCGCCGGCCCCGGGCGTGGGCGCAGCTGCGTTCGGATCGGGGGCAGGTGAGGCGGTTCGCGACCGTGGCGGGCGTCAGCCAGGCGCTGGCCGACCTGCTGGTCACCAGCCCGGCGGCCCTGGAGGTGCTCACCGGCTCGCTGGCGGCGTGGTCGGCGGCGGACGTCCAGCGCGACTGCGCCGGGGGGCTCACGGGCGGGCAGGCCCCCCCGGCCCAGCTGCTGGCCGCCTGCCAGCGTCGCGGGCTGCTGCGCGTGGCCGCCCGCGACCTGCTGGGCATGGCCGCCACCCCGGCCGTCGCCGCCGAACTGGCGGACCTCGCCCAGGGCATCGTCGCCGCCGCTCTCGACGCGGTCATCGCCGAACTGGGCCCCGACGCCCGGCTGGCGGTGCTGGCCATGGGCAAGCTCGGCGGCCGGGAGCTGAACTACGTCTCCGACGTCGACGTGATCTTCGTCCACGACGGCGACCGCGCTCAGGCGACCAGGACCGTCGAACGGTTCATGCGGCTCATGGACACCGTCACCCCGCAGGGGCGCGCCTACCAGCTCGATGCCAACCTGCGCCCGGAGGGCCGGGACGGGCCGCTGACCCGATCGCTGGGGTCCTACCGCTCCTACTACGAGCGTTGGGCGCAGACCTGGGAGTTCCAGGCGCTGCTGAAGGCCCGCCCGGTCGCCGGCGACGCCGCGCTGGGCCGCGACTTCCTCGCACTGGTCGAGCCGTTCGTCTGGCCCGACCGCCTCGATGCGGCGGCGGTGGAGGAGATCCAGCGGATGAAGTCGCGGGTCGAGGGCTCCAAGGAGGTGCTGCGCGCAGGCAGCCGTCAGGTCAAGCTCGCCCCCGGCGGGCTGCGCGACATCGAGTTCGCCGTCCAGCTGCTGCAGCTGGTCCACGGCCGGCACGACCCGGCGCTGCGCAGCCCCAACACGCTGGAGGCGCTGGAGGCTCTCGCGGAGGGCGGCTACGTCGGCGAGGACGACGCTGCGCTGTTCCGGGACGCCTACGTGTTCCTGCGCACCGTCGAGCACCGGCTGCAGCTGGCCCGGCTGCGGCGCACCCACACCCTGCCCCACAGCGCCGACGAGCGGGCCCGCCTGGCGCGCAGCATGGGGTTCCGCGACAGCACCGAGCGCCACGCGCTGGAGGACTTCGACAGCCGCCTCAGCCGGGTGCAGTCGCATGTCCGCCGGCTGCACGAAAAGCTGTTCTACCGGCCGCTGCTCAGCCGCTTCGCCGAGCTGGGAGCGGCCGAGCAGGTCGCTGTGGGCGACGGCGAGGGCCGCCTGGCCGAAGACGCGGCCCGGGAGCGGCTCGCGGCCCTGGGCTTCGCAGACGCCGACGGGGCGCTGCGCCATCTGGACGCGCTGGCCAGCGGCCTGTCACGACGCGCCCGGCTGTTCCAGACCCTCCTGCCGGCCATCCTGCCGACCCTGGCCTCGGCGCCGGACCCTGACGGCGGCCTGGCGGCGTTCCGGTCGCTGGCCGACCGACTCGGCGCCTCTCCGACGTTCCTGCACACGTTGCGCGACAATCCTCCGGTGGCCGAGCTGCTGGCTCAGGTGCTCGGCCGCAGCCCTCTGGTCGGCGAATGGCTGGAGCGCCAACCCGAGGTGGTCGGCCATCTCGCCGAGCCCGCCGAGCTGGCCCGGGGCCTGGAGCGTGAGGACTACCGCCGACTCGCCGGAGGCCTGCTGCGTCGCGGCGAGGACCCCGCGGGCGCCGCCGACGCCCTGCGGCGGCTCAAGCGCCGGGAGGTGGCGCGCATCGCCGTGCGTGACCTCGCCGGCCAGGCCGGCGTCAGCGATGTCGCCGCCGAGCTGACCGGGCTGGCCGAGGCTTGCCTGGAGGCGGCGGTCGCGCTCGTGCAGCAAGACCACCCCGCCGGGCAGCGGCCCCGGATGGCGGTGATCGGCATGGGCAAGCTCGGCGGCGCCGAGCTGGGCTACGCCAGCGACCTGGACATCCTGCTGGTCTTCGAACCGGCGGAGGCTCGCGAGGAGGCGCTGCGCGCCGCCGCGCGTCTGCTGGGGGCGCTGGGCGACATCACCCCCGAGGGCCAGGCCTTCCAGGTCGACCCCAACCTGCGGCCCGAAGGCAAGGACGGACCACTGGCGCGCACGCTGGAGTCCTACCGCTCCTACTACCAGCGCTGGGGCCAGCCCTGGGAGTTCCAGGCGCTGACCCAGGCCCGGCCCGTGGCCGGAGACGCCGAGCTCGGCCAGGCGTTCGTGGACGCGGTCGCCGGCCTGGTCTATCCGCCAGCCCCGCCGGCGGGCCGGCTGCAGGCAGTCCGGCGGATGAAGGCCCGGGTCGAGCGCGAGCGGGCCGGCGCGCGCCCCCGCTCCGGGCCGCGCAAGGGTGACCGCATCGACCTGAAGCTGGGCGCCGGGGGCCTGTCCGACGTGGAGTGGACCGTCCAGCTGCTGCTGCTGGGCCACGGCGGGCGCCTGCCCGCGCTACGCCGGCCCGGGACCCTGCCCGCCCTGCAGGTTTGCGCGCAGGAGGGGCTGCTCGACGAGCGCGACGCGGGCTGGCTGCGCGAGGGCTACCTGCTGCTGAGCCGGCTGCGCAACGCGCTGTACCTGGGGGGTTTCCGCGACAGCGACCGGCTGCCCCCGGGCTCCCGCGACCAGCAACGCGTCGCCCGCATGCTCGGCTATCCCGCCCCGGGCGCCCAGGCGCTGGTGGAGGACCTGGGACGCACGATGCGGCGGATCCGCAAGGTCCACGAGCGCTGCTTCTACGATGCCGCGTAGGTTCCAGACAGCGCCGGCGCCCGGAGGCGAAGGTTGCACATCCACGAGGTCATCGTCCAGGTCGGCGACGTCGAGGCAGCGATCGCCTTCTACACCGACGTGGTGGGGTTCACGTACGTTCGCACGGTCGAGCACGAAGGGGCCAAGGTCGTCGAGTTGGATGCCGACGGCCAGCGGGTCACCTTGGTGCCGTCCAGGGCCCCGGGCGTGCGCCTGGCCCTGGGCACCCGCGACGCCCGTGCCGAGCAGCGCCGCCTGCGGCGGGCGGGTGTCACCATGCACGCCAAGTCACCCGTCGAGGTGGCCGGCGGGGCCTGGCTGAGCTTCGAGGACCCCTGGGGCAACCGCCTGGGCTACTGGCAGCCGCCCACTCCGGCCTCGTCGTAGCGGACGGCGTCCGCCTTGCGCCGCGCCGGTTGCGCGCACGTCAGGGGCACCCCAGGGTCGGGCTCGTCCCCACCATCAGAGCAAGCCGAAGATCGCCGCCCCGCGTGCCAACAGCCGCCACACCTCGCGTATCAGGACGCGGTCTGGGGTCTCTTGTCACCGAGCGGGAGGAGGGCGCACAACCTGGGTCTCCTACGGTCGTCGATCGCGGGCGGTCTCTGGCAGGTCATCTCCGGACGGCGCGCCGCTCACCCAGCCGATAACAATACGGGGGCAGGTCATGGCGAACGACCTCAGAAAAGAATCACCGGACATTCCGACCGATCCACAGGCGCTGAGACGACTCGAGCGGTACGCCGAACTCGGCGAATTCGGCGAACTTCCCGTCGGTGGGCTGCCGAGCGTTCCGCGCTACCTCGTGACGTACATGAATTCGCAGACGCAGGGGCGAGTCCGATCGGCAACCGTCGTGTCGGTCACCAACCAGTCGGACAAGATCAACCGCGTCTTCGTGTCCTACTTCAAGGGTTTCAGCGACAACAACTCGCCGGTGGGCGTGACGGCCTTCGCCATTCCGCCGGACTACACCGTCGACTTCAGCTCGCGGGATCTCCCCGGTGAGCTCACCGTGAGCAACTCCATCTGCAATCCGGAGCTGGTCTTCGACGAAGGCCGGGCCATCGTCAGCTCCATGTGGCCCGAGATCGGCGTCAGCAGCAGGGTGTACTACACCGCGGGCGAGCGCGACGAGCAGCTGTTGGCGATCACCGACTCGAAGGTCGTGGTCTTCCGGCGCGGGAACCGCGGGGACTGACCCGACTGCCCCGACCGTTCAGGGGCCTCGTCCTCCTTTGCTGTTGTCGAGCGCTCAAGGGTGATGGGGCCCCGGCCCGATCCACCGAGGCGATGAGGTGGCGAAGGCCGCGTTGTTGACGTTGCGGACGCGGGCCGATTCGTCCGCCACCCCCCGGAAGCAGCCGGCGTCTGGCGGCGCCGTGGGCGGTGACCAAGAAGCGTAGGCCAGCGGGGAGCTCCTGCCCCGTTTCCGCCCGGGCGCCTTGGTGCACCCGTTCCGCCGATCCGGTTGACTTTCGGGTCCTGCTCGCCGACAATATCGGGGTTGTCGGGTTCGCGGCGAATTCTCGATCAGCCCGATACGAGGCAGGACGGTGGGGGACGCCAGGACACCGCTCGTCTGTCAATGCGGTCGCACCCACCTCGCCGCAGCGCAGCCCGCGCACTTCTGGCATCACCCGTCAGCGCGCCGAAGGAGATCGCATGAGCAACGGGACCGGCTCCTCCCTGCCACAGGTGGTCGACGGCGCCGTCGGGTCGTTCGACGGCAACTGCATGGGTTACATGAACCCAGGTGCCAGCGGTTACGGCTACATCAGCACGATGAAGCTGTCGGTAGACAAGGTGGACGTGCAGGGCTTGGACCCGGGCGCAGCCGGCATCGTCTCCTACGACCGCTGCGAGAAGGACGATGCCTACATCGGCCAGATCAACATGGGCACGGCCTCGTCGTTCTGTGGTGTGAACGGGGCACTGTGGGGCTACCACCTAGCCATAGCCACGGCCATCGCCGACGGGTCGCTCAAGCCCATGTTCACCTACCCCGGGCCGCTATACCCGCCCGACGAGAAGCTTCCGACGCAAGGGCCGGTGCCGGTGTACCCAGTGGGCCCGCTCCTCGACGCCGCCGAACGTCTATTCGGACGCATGGACAAGTCCCAGACCGGCGAGAAGGACCTGCGCCGGTTCTCCCCACTTCCGGGGGCGCATGTCATCTGCGCCAACAAGGACGCCAGCGCCGCCGGCCCGGGGTACTTCTGGGCCGCGATCGGCATCGCTATGGCCGACGACCGTGAGACCCAGGCCAACCTATTCATCGAAGACGCCGACGTCATCGTCGCGAAGAAGGTGACCAGCCCGGAGGGCACCACCTACTGGACTCCCACACCACAGGAGGTGCGCGACCAGCTCCACCAGCATCTGCGCAACGTCACCAAGAGCATGGTGCTGTGCGGCCAGGACCAGGACGTCGTGTTCACCGAGATCTTCGCCGGGGTGAAGTTCATCTTCGCCGGCGAAGGCGAGTGGGGCTGCGCCCTCACCTGCGCGCCCTACGTCACTCTGGCCCGCAATGCGGTGCCGACCGGCCAGGAGCCGTCGGGGATCCTGGAGATGACCATCGACCAGTGGGAGGCAGCCGTGGGACTGTCGGCCCTGCCGCCGGCGCCGGTGAGGAAGGATGTCGGCGGCATTGGCGTCCCCGCGGGCGAGGCGTGACCGTCGTGGCTTCCCCCGCGCGGCCCCTCGGAGGGCCGAACCATGCCGACGTCGTCACCGCCATCGTCGAGCTGTGGGCTGACCTCAACCCGGTCGCCGGTTACACCAGCGGCCATCTGGCCACCCTCAGCAGCCTGTTCGTGGAGACGGCCGAGAACCTGGAAGCGATGCGCGAGCGCATCGACCAGCTGGCTCAGCGGGTTGCTGACATCGCCCATGTCGACCTGCGGGCCACGGCGGCGGCGGTGCTCACGTCGCTGCGGACACAACTCGACCTACCCCGACCCAGCGGGGCGGGACCGTCGGGCACCGGCATGGGCGGGGTCTACGCGGCCGCCGACGGGATCTTCTACATCGTCCTCAAGCAGGACTTCAAGGCTTCCTTCGTCGCCGACTATCTCGATGCCGTGCTGGCCACGGTTGAGTTCGAGACCAAGCGCTGGTGGGGCCAGGACTTCACCGTGCTGGTCCGCCGGGAGTGCATCGACACGGCCACCTACATGGAGGGGACACTCAGCTCCCTGGTCCAGGTACAACCGGACCTGCGGCCCCAGTGCGACGCCATCCGGGCCGCGGTGCAGACCTACAAGCAGATGTTCGTCGTGCCCGGGCTGGACTCCAACGACTTCGCGGTCTACTGGCCCGTGTTCCAGAAGAGCGCCGCCGTGTACGGGCCGGTCCAGGCCCGAGGCTACCCGCAGTGCCTGGAGCGCTATTACCAGCTGAGCGAGACGGCCGAGCAGATCGAGGTCATGGCCCAAGCCTGGCTGGATCTCGACATGGCTGTCACCACCTCCATTGCCCAGCGCGTCGCCCAACTTCCCTTCGTGAGCGACGCCCGCTCGCTCCAGGAGGTGTGGGACAAGGTCTCCCAGCACTACGCCGTCGACTTCGGGACGTGGATGAACCGCGTGGTGAAGGCCTGCAACGACTTCGGGGCCCGCTACGTGATCGCCCACACCGCGGCCGACAAGGTGCTGTTCGACGCCACGCCCGACTACCTGGTCAACCTCATCACCGGTGGCGAGGACTTCGCTGTGGACTACCTGTCGGCGGCCGACGCGTACTCCCAGCTGTACCTCACCACGGCCAAGAACACCTCAATGCTGACCATGCTCAACATCCTGGTCCACGAGGCGTCACACGGCTTCAACTTCGTGCTGTCGGCCAAGGAGGCGGCGTCGCCGCTGCTCAACCTGAACACCGCCCTGGAAGTGCCGATGACCGAGGGCATGGCGTTCTGCCGGGAGTTCCAGTACTGGGCTGCGGCCCAAGACCTGGTGGGCCGCACCGACCTCGACCCGGTGCAGGAAACCTACCTGTCGCTGTACGGGACCACCGCCGAGGAACAGGCCCAGGGCGTGCTGTGCGCCCAGCTTGAAACCTACATCTGGCGGGTGATCCGCTACGTGCGGGCCCTGTGCGACGTGCGAGTTAACGGCGGCACGGTCACCTACCCTGACTTCATCGCCTGGGCAGCCGCCGCCACCGGGCTGTCGGAGGAGACCCTCCACGGCGAGTGCTTCACCTTCATGGCCTCGCCTGGGTACGCGCCCTGCTACGCCGTCGGCGGCGTGTCCTACGCCGCCCTCCAGCAGCAGGGCAGCTCCCGCGGGGTCAGCGCCATCGACTTCAACACCTTCGCCTCACGCCAGGGCTTTTACGCCTGGCCGGTGGCCAAGGCGCTCCTGGCCGCCCACGTGTCGGGCGGCCAGGGTCGATGACCAACCCGGCGGTGCGGGTCGCGCCAACAGCCGGTCCGGTGACGTCGCTCCCTGGCTACGGGCCGGTGAAGGAGCGCCAGCTGGCCGGTTACCTGCCGGCCGAGCCGGAGGGCGGCGCCTTCATCTACTTCTGGTTCTTCGAGTCCCAGGGCCACCCGGCCACCGACCCGCTGGTCATCTGGCTGAACGGCGGCCCCGGCTCGTCCAGCTTCCTGGGCCTGTTCGCCGAGAACGGCCCGTACAAGATCAACCCGGACGGCACCCTGGCCGACAATCCCTACAGCTGGAACACCAACTCCAGCTACCTCATGATCGACCAGCCAGCCGGCACGGGGCTGTCGGTGGTCGAGGGCCCGGGGTTCTGGGCCAGGACGGAGCAGGAGGCCACCGATCAGCTCTACTACGGGCTGCAGCGGTTCTTCGCCCGCTGGCCCGAGTACGCCCACCTGGAGGTGGTCGTGTTCGGCGAGTCGTTTGCCGGCACGTACATTCCGATGCTGGCCACCACCATCCTGGAACGCAACCGGGGCGGCCACCCGCCCGTGAACCTTGCCGGCATCGGGGTCGGCGATGGATGGGTCGACCCCTACCTCCAGCAGGCCACCTACGGCGAGTACGCCTACGCCCACGGGCTTGTCGGCCCCACCGAGAGGGCCGAGGTCGACCAGCTGTACGACGCGTGCGCCCAGGCCATCCGCGACGGCGGCCCGGTCAGCCCCCGCAGCGCCGACCGCATCTGCAACAGGATCGAGCAGTACATCACCTCGGTCAGCGGCGGGGCCAATGTCTATGACGTGCGCCTGATCGGCGACTACGACTTCGACTCCATCGGCCGCTACCTCGACCGGGTCGAGGTGCGGGCCGCTCTCCACGTCGATCCGCAGGCCAAGCCCTGGCACGAGACGTGCAAGCGTGTGGGCTTCCTGTTGGAAAAGGGCGAGCAGGACTCCGTCGCCCACCTCTACCCCGCCCTGTTCGAGCAGCTCCGGGTCCTGATCTACAACGGACTGTACGACATGGACTGCAACTTCATGGGCACCGACGCGTGGATCGCCGCGCAGCAGTGGTCTTTCCGCGACGAGTTCCTCGCCGCCGCCCGCAGGCCGTGGCTGGTGGACGGCCGGCTGGCCGGCCACATCCGTTCCGCCCGCGGTCTGGCGCAGGTGCTGGTGGCCGGAGCCGGCCACCTGGTCCCGATGGACCAGCCGGCCGCCGCCCTGGCCCTGTTGGATGGCTTCTTGCGGGACGAGCTCAGCCACCCGGTGTCCTGACGGGTCGTCAGGCGACGGCAGGAGCCCGCCGCACGATAGGAGGCGGCAGGCCCGGGTTGATTCAGGTGTTCGATGTGGGGATGGACCTGTCCAACGCCCGTGCCGAGCGGCCGCCTGCGGCGGGCCGGCGTCACCATGCACGCAAAGGCACCCGTCGAGGTGACCGGCGGGCGACCGCTTTCAGCCGCGCCGGTTGCGCCGAGGCAAGGGCAACCGCGCGTCGGGCTCGTCGTCCCCCCACCACCAGATCAGGCCGAAGATCGCCACTGCGCAGGCGAACAGCAGTACCAGCCCGACGGCGGTGACGGCTGAGACGCCGAAGACGACCAGCCCGTTGACCACCAGGATCGCCGCGATGGCGATCGCCAGCACACGCGTGCGGCCCATGGCTCCCCCTCCTCGTAACCCGTGCTGCCTGCCGTGGCGACGATCATGCCGCGCCCCCCGCCCCGCGGCGGCCCTTCACGCAATGCCTTGGCTGACAGCGACCCGTACGTTGGGCCGACAGGTCCCGGCGTGGGGTCGAGGCTACCGGCGGGTGCGAATCTCGATCTTTCCCGCCTGCACGCGCACGTCATACACGGGCTGTGGTGCGGTGGCTGGGCCTTGGACGATGGACCCATCGAGCAGGCAGAACCTGCTGCGATGCCAGGGGCAGGTCACCTGGGCATCTTCGATGCGCCCCTTGTCCAGCGGCCCACCGCGGTGGCTGCAGCGATTGGTCAGCGCGTAGATACGGCCCTCGTGGCGGTACAACAACACGTCGGTGCCCGAGACCGTCACGCGCTGGGCCTTTGCCTCAGGCAGGGCATCGTCGTCGGCCACCGCGGTCCACTCGTCCAGCCTGGCCAGGAAGGCGGTGCGGTCAACCCCGAGACCCTTGCGGTAGGAAAGGTGGCCGCCGAGGAAGCCAGCCGCAGCCATCACGGCCCCGCCCAACACGGACAACGTCGTGGCCACCGGCCGCTGCCCGCGCCTGCGCGCAACGTAGGACAGCCCGTACAGCGCCAGGGCCCCGGTGTTGCCAAGCGCGTGCGCCGCGCCGATGCCGCGGACCTGGCGGTCTTCAACGTCTGATAGGTCCGACAAGCCGGTGACCGCGGTCGGCAGGGCCGACGCCACACCCAGGCCCACGAGGGCGTCCGCCGCCGCCTGGGTCTGTCTCCCTCCGAACAGATCCAACGCTGCGGCGCTGGTCCAGGCGCCGATGGTCAGGTCGGTCAAGAGCGGATGCAGCGGATGGCCCAGCCAGGTGCCGCTGAGCAGGTCCTTGACGGTGCCCGGGCGCACCACGCTGGCGAATCGCCGTCCCAAGCTTCGACCCACCGCCGCCAGCGCCGGTGAGTGCTCGATCCTGGCGGTCAGCGCCTCGACCCCCATCACGCTCCCTCCCGGCCGCCCTGCCGTGGGCTCTACCCGGGAGGACCGTCCGCTCACCCTGCCAGGGTCGAAGGCCGTAGTGCTTTCTTGGTGCACCCCCGCCGGCAAGGCCCCCGGGGCGCAAGGTCGTGGGTGTGTCAGCCACCGGGTAGGGGTAGCAGGATCCTGCAGCGGTCCAGGAGGGCCTTTCAATGGCAGAACAGCTGGATACCAGCCAGGGCTGGTGTTGCGACGGTCGCACGTGGCACGAGCACGCCGCAGAAAGCGGCGAGTGCTGCCAGCCTCAAGGCACCGAGTTGGACGATCTTCCGTCCGAAGGGCGACGAGCGGCCGAAGAACGTCTCGAGCAGGCAAGCGGGTAGCTGGCCTCTCAGCGAGCATGGACCGTCCCCGCGGGGGCGGATGGCTGTCACCACCGGGTGACGGTCCTGTGCAGGGTCGCGATGGCGCCTGCGCCACCGAGGGCCCACGTCGGAACCGGTGTGCCCGACGTCAGCGGATCGGTTCGCCGTCCGGCGAGACCACGAACCAGACGCCGCCCACGCCCTGCCCGTTGGTGTCGCCGGGCTGGCCGTCGCGACTGAAGTAGTAGAGCGGTCGGGCCCTGTAGGTGACCTGGGGCTGGCCGTCGGGGGTGCTGGTGGTCGTGCCCAGCAGCGCCCTGTCGACGCCTTCGCCGGCTTCGACGTCCTCGCCGGCGAGCGGTGGCCACGTGTCACGGCAGCCGCCCGAGCAGTTGCTGACGTTGTCCTCGTCGTTGAGGAAGACGTACAGGGTCCGGCCGTCGGCGTCGGCCAGGATCCGGCCCACCCCGGACTGGGCCACCTCGATCCGGACGGCGCCGACGGCATCGGTGGTGTCCTCGTCGTGGGGGCTGGCGGTCTCGGGCGCCGGCGTGGTCACCGGCGCCGTGGCGTTCTGCTCCCCCCCGGGCGGCGCGAGCGCGGGCTCATCCTCACCGCACGCCACGGCCAGCAGGCCCAGGACCGCCACCACGACCAAGATACGTCGCATCGTCGCCTCCCTGCGATTAGAGAGCCTACCGAGTCGGTCAAAGACCGGCGAACCTCACCGCTGTCGCACGAAGCCGGCTACCCCGGCTGCGACCCACGGCACCAACGGGCGGCAGCCGCCGCGCGTTCCCGCTGGCCCCTGATGCCCCACGGAAACGACGGGACAGCCGGAGAACCCAGATTGGGGCCGCTACTCAGCGCGTTGCCGCGCCGGTCACCGCCGCCAGCACGGCGGGGGGTAGGGCGCGCACGGGATCGGACACATCGGGGTCGTGAACAAGCTGGTCCAGGACGACGTTCGCCTCCTGGATCGCGTCGAGCGGGTCCACGGAGGCCGGAGCGAACGCCAGGGCCAGCAGCGCCGCCAGCTCGAGGTAGGCGCGCACCAGGCGCTCTGCTTCGGCCTCGTCCCCAGCGCGGGCCCGTCGCAGCGATTCGGCCCGCTGGGCATCGCCAAGGGGCAGGTGCTCGCGGGCTGTCTGGAGGTAGTGGAGGACCTTCCCGGCCGGCGTGTCGTCCCCGCTGCTCGATCTCTGCGCTGCCGCGGGCGGCGAGGCGTACAGCGCTCCGTCGCCGGCGCGCGCCGGCTGCGTGTCCTCCGCCGGAGTAAGCATGCTGCCGCACCACTGCACGCAGCTGGCGCATATGGCGACTCGGGGACCGTGGAAGAGTCTGCGCAGGCTCGAACCAGGCAGGCTGCAGAACGAGCACCGGGTTCCTTCTTGCATCGGCAACCCCGCAGTTCAGCGATCGCCGCGGCGGCCCCGCAACGGGGGGAGTCTGCTCACGCCGTGATGGACCGTCGCAGTGTGCAGGTCGCAGTCGCTGTACCGACACCACTGCAGCCCGCCGGGATTGTCCCGAAAATGTGGCCCGGCGGCAAGGTGACCCGCGTGTCGTAGACGACGGTGTAACTCGTGCCGGGCACCGCCGGGAAGAAGCTGCCCGCGCTCCCGCCGATGTGACAGGGGCCGCAGGCAAAACGGTTGCCGCTCGCGGCGGGCGTGCCGATATTCGTCAGCAGCCGTGCCTGGCCGGTCATGGAGGCGGCTGGTTCTGGACCGCAGCGGTTGCGACCGAAGAAGTCAACGGTGAGCAGGCCCTGCCCGGGCCCGCCACCGACCTCGACTGTACACAGGATCGGCGCGCTCTGGGGTGCTGGGGCACCGGCAGCGCGGACTGCAACCAGCCTCGTCTCGTCGCCGGCATCGGCAGCAGCGCCGCCGGGGATCAGGAAAGCCAACGACAGGATACTGGCGAGAAACGCGTGGCGAACGGTACCGATTCCCGGGGGCCGGGTCGCCATCGAGGTGCCCCTTCGTCTGGCCCGGCGGACCCAAGGGCGGGGCTTCACCGGGCGAACGGTCACGAGTCAGTTGTCTGGTCTTGCTTCGACGTCCGTGAGCAGTCCGCAGCGCTCCAGTTCCGTGGCCACAGTATGGAGTCGCTGGCGATCCGGCAGCGCTAGGCCCAGCATGCGGCCGATCTGCTCGATCGAGCGTCCGCCGTCGCAATGTCGCAGCACAAGCTCCCAGTCGGTGATGTCCACACGGCGGTGATCCCCACCGTGCCGGGGAATGTCGGCGTACATCCTCACGCGCCCGCGCGGGGGGTCGGCGGCGACTGAGAGCGCGACGTCGTCGCGCAGGCGCGGACCGATCGTGGCGGCCCTCGTGGGGGTCCGCCGCCCGCCGGCCGCCGCTGCCATCGGGGACGCTGAGCCGCTGGTGCCGGGGG
>DASZOD010000227.1:0-8783 GCA_035550935.1 Egibacteraceae bacterium
GCATCCTGAGGTCGGTGTTGGCGGTGACTAGGGTTCGACGCTCGGTGGCGGCTGCCGAGAGCACGACTTCGTTGGGCTCGCCGAGCAGGTCGACGTCGGTTGCGTGCACCACGTCATGTCCGGCTTGCGACAGGAGCGGGGTGCCGAGAGGCTCTCGTCGAGCAGCAGCCTCATGGGGAAGGCGTGAGGGGCAACGTTCGCTCGTCGACCGCGGCGGCGGCGAAGCGCAGGGCCTCCGCGATGTCGTCCGCCGTCAGTTGGGAAAGTCAGCCAGGGCGTCCTCGGTGGACATGCCTTTGCCAGCATGCCGACGACCGTGGCGACGGGGATCCGTGTGCCGCGGATGCAGGGCACCCCAGCCATGATGCGGTGATCGGTGCTGATCCGTTCGAACGCCATGCCGGTGAAGGTACGGCGCTCGCCGGCCGTCTGCCGGTATCGCCGAGGACGTGGGGCACATGGGGACACACGAGCCAGCGAGACCAGCGGTAACGGCCGATCATCAGTGGGCACTGCTGGACACTGTTTGCGCTGGTCAGGTAGGGTGTTCGGCGGTAACAGTGCTGGTCAGACGGCACCCTCGCGCGGGCCTTTCAAGCCGGCGGCGCCGGTGGCCGATCGGGGGCACGGCCTTTCGGCAGGTCACCGCTGCGTTCTGCTGTTCTTGCCGGAGCCGTTGGGCGCAAGTGGGACCGACGTGTCCCCAGCAGAGCCGGCGCCCGTGGCCGGTGGCGTGACGTCTTTCCTGCGGTGTCCGTCTGGCCGCGCCCGAATTGGTGCGAAGGCACGGACTGGCAACGATCGAGCCCGGGCAGCGCGGGGACGGCGGTCACCGGTGCGGTGGCGGGTGCGCTGGGACGCCGACGGTCGGGCGCGGAACAAGACCTTGGAGCGCGAGGAGGACGCCCGGCGCTTCCGGGTGCACCTGGAGCGCGACATGGGCGCCGGCAGCTGGATCGACCCGGCCTCGGCGCGCGTGACGGTGTGGGGGAGTGGACGTCTCGTCAAGGGTCGCTGCCCGAGGAGGGCTTCTGGCGTTCCGAGGCGCGATAGGCACCGAGCTTCGGCCGGGTGCCTCGTGAGCCTCGACTGATACCTTCGAGTGCCTCACTTGAGATACGTGGACGACCGCTTGCTACCGGATGGCTTTGGGGCGAGGCGCCGGCCCCGTCTTCTGCCCGTCTTGTTGCCCTGGGTCGGTGTGGGTCGGCTTGACGCCCGCCCGGTTTCTTGCTCCGCGCGCCGCCAGCTGTCGTTCCGCCTCGACGAGTCCGGCGTCGGTGCGCGGAGGCGGTCACTCGGAAGGCGCGCCATGAGCCTGGCACTTGTGTCAGGCTTCCCGCGGGAACTGTTGACGCGAAGCCACAGCCACACAAGGCGACGTCGGACGGCGTCGGTGAAGGGCACACGGGATGAGAGCGCAGATGGGACCTGCCCGCTTCACCATCGCCGAGTCTGCGCGGTGACGGCTTCCGACCAATGAGCCAACAGGCTGCGTCTGAGATCTGTGTGTTCGCGCCCGCGCCGCTGCTGACCGTGACGATCGAGCAAGCCACCAGCGGCCAGGCTGAGCTGCACGTGCACTGCGGGGGCCAGGGATTCTGGGTTGCGCGCATGATCCAGACGTTGGAGGCCTCGGTGACGCTGTGCGCCTCGTTCGGAGGCGAGACGGGCTCGGTCGCACGCCATCTGGCCGAAGACGCATCGATGTCGCTTCGGGCGACCGTGAGCGCCAAGGCCAACCCCGCCTACGTCCAGGACCGTCGCAGCGGCGACCGCCGCGAGGTCGTCAACGTTCCTGCCGGCTCGCTGACCCGCCACGACGTCGACAACCTCTACAGCGCGACGCTGACCGCGTCGATGGGGGCACGGGTGTGCGTGCTCACCGGCACCCAAGACCCCGAAGTCTTGTCGGCGACGGTCTACCGTCGGCTTGCGAAGGACCTGGGCGCCAACGGTGTCAAGGTGCTTGCCGATCTCTCCGGCGAGCAGCTGCGCCAGGCGCTGCTGGGCGGGGTACGGATGCTCAAGGTCGGCGCCGACGAGCTGGTCGACGGCGGGTGGGCCTCGAACGACGACGAGCCCAAGGTGATCGAAGGCGTGAAGAGCCTGCGCGAGGCCGGCGCGCAGGAAGTGGTCGTGTCACGCGGTGCCAAGCCCGCCGTGGCGCTCGTTGATGACACGCTGCTGGCGGTTGAGCCCCCCAGCTTGGAGCCCGTGGACGCGCGCGGCTCGGGCGACTCGATGACGGCAGGGCTGGCCGTCGCACTGTCACGCGACTTCGACGCGCCGGCGGCCCTGAGGTTCGCGGCTGCCGCGGCCGCGTTGAACATCACCCGGCGAGGACTGGGCAGCGGCCAGCGAACCGACATCGAGCACCTCGCTGACCGCATCCAGTTGCGTACTGTCGATGATGGCCCTGGGCCGAGGAGCTGATCGACGGACGAGCCTTGGCGGCCATGCCGACCACAGTTGCGGGCCTTTCGGGCCGGCCCGTCGGGGGGAGCGGCCGTCGGTCCTCAGGTCGACGCGCCTTCGCAACCGTCACCGCTGCCGATGCCTCTCGCGGCGCGTAGGCTACGCTGACGTAGGTTACGTCGGCGTGGTCGTGGCGCGGACGGACTGGTGAGGAGCCGCCCGTGTCACAGAGTCCCACAGAGCTTGAGGCTGTGCCGGCGCCTGACGCGGCAGCGATCATGGACCGCGCCCTGCAGCAGGAGCGCCGACCACAGATCGCGGGTGTTCGCAAGGTAACCGCCGAGGAGCTCCGCTTCCAGCGCCGCATGGCTGTGCTGTTCACACTGGCGCCGCTGGGCGGTGTGGTGGTCGCCATGGCCGCCCTGTGGGGGAACGGCATCAGCAGGCTCGACCTCGGGCTCTTCCTCGGCTTCTATGTCTTCACCGGTCTGGGCGTCACTGTCGGCTACCACCGCCTGTTCACCCATCGAAGCTTCCAGGTGCCCGCCGCGGTCCGAGCGCTGTTGGCCGTCGCAGGGTCGATGTCGGTGCAGGGCCCGATCATCGAATGGGTCGCCAGCCACCGCCGTCACCACGCCTACGCGGACGAGTACGGGGACCCCCACTCGCCGCACCTGGTAGAGCAGGGCGGCATGAGGGGCCTGTGGCGCGGCCTGTGGCACGCCCACATGGGGTGGATGTTCGCCCCGTCGGGGACCGTCACCTCCCGCTGGGCACCCGACCTGGAGCGAGAGCCGCTGATCGCCGCGGTGAACCGGTGGTTCCCCGCGCTCGCCGCCGCCACGTTCCTAGCGCCCCCGGTGATCGCGCTGGCGGTGACCGGCAGTGCGATGGCCACCGCCAGCGCCTTCCTGTGGGGAAGCGTCGTCCGGGTGTTCCTGCTTCACCACGTCACGTGGAGTATCAACTCCATATGCCACTTCTTCGGCAACCAGCCGTTCCAGAGTCGCGACGAGTCGACGAACAACTGGCCGCTGTCGCTGCTGTCGTTCGGCGAGTCGTGGCACAACAACCACCACGCGTTCCCGACCTCCGCCCGCCATGGGCTGCTGCGCGGGCAGCTGGACCCGTCCTGGCGCGTGATCCGCACCCTGGAGCAGCTGCGGCTGGCGCGGCAGGTCAGGCTTCCCTCGCAGCGGGCAGTCGACAGGGCGTGGGCCGACCGACCGAGACGGCTTGCCAGATGAGCGCTAGCGGTCGGGCGCGTCAGCGGCGTCGGGCCTGCAACTCGTTCCTGCGTTCCTCCACCTTGCGGCGGAAGTGGTCCGCCAGGGCCGGGTTGGCGTCCAGCAGCGGCTGGAAGTAGTCCTTGGGGATGACCATGAGCTCGCTGTCCTCGACCGCCCGCGCGCCCTTGGAGTGGGTGGTGTCGAGCATGAGGGAGTGCTCGCCGAAGTAGTCGCCGGGGCCGATCTCGCCGACCTCCTGCTCGTTCCCGTCGGTGACCTCGAAGACCCGCACCCGCCCCGACAGCACCACGTACAGCGCCTCGGCCGACTCCCCCTGCTCGAAGACCATGCTGCCTTGCGACCAGCACAGGTTCGCCGAGGCGCCGACGACCTGCAGCAGGTCCTCGTCTTCCAGGGGCGCGAAGTCAGGCACCGAGTGCAGGGCCTTGACGAGGCTGTGGGTGACGGGCCGGGGCACGGCGCACCTCCTGGGGAAACCGCGGCGTGACGTGCCGATATGCTAACGAGTCCCACCGACCGTACGCACCGGGGGCCGCCGTGGTCATCTCCCACACGCCGCTGCGCATCGCGCAGGTCAGCGACATCCACTGCGGCACGGTGACCTTCGACGCGAAACTCATGCAGTCGGTCGTGGAGCGCGTCAACGGCATCGAACCCGACCTCGTCGTCGTCGTGGGCGACCTGACCGCGTCCGGCTACGAATGGGAGTTCGAAGAGGCGGCCCGCTGGATCGGCTCGTTCGACGCCCCCGCCGTCGTGCTGCCGGGCAACCACGACGCCCGAAACATCGGCTACCTGCACTTCCAGCGGCGCTTCGGGGAGCGCTTCTCCCGCTACCGGCAGGCCTTCGAGCCGCAACGCGCCGAGCGCCTGCGGGCCAGTGGCGTGACCCTCGTGGGCGTCGACTCGTCAGAGCCGGACATGAACGACGGCCACATCGGTCGCGAGTGGTACGACTGGATCCGCGACCAGTTCAGCCATCCCGACGACGTCAAGGTCTTCGCCATCCACCACCATCTGGTGTCGATCCCAGGAACCGGCCGGGAGCGCAACACGGTCACCGATGCCGGGGACCTGCTGGAGGTGCTCGCCGACCTGGAGCTTGACATCGTGCTGTCGGGCCACAAGCACGTGCCGTTCTTCTGGGGGCTGAACGGCATCCTCATCTGCAACTCGGCGACGCCGTCGACCCGGCGGGTGCGCGGGCTCACGCCGCCGTCGTGGAATGAGCTGCAGGTCGACGCGTCGACGATCAAGGTGTTCTTGCACTACGAGGACGGGCGGCGCGAACTCGCCGTCATCCGCACCCGCGCCAATCGGGTCCGCATCAGGGAAGCCTTGTACGTCACCGACGACTTCCGGACGTCCAACCCTCGGGTGACCTCGGCCGAGACCGCAGGCGGCGCACGGACCCGACCATGACGCTCGCCGACGTCCCCGTCCGCATCGCTCAGCTCAGCAGCATCCACTGCGGGGAGATCCTGTTCCGCGAGGAGCTGATGCGCTCGGCCGTCGAGCAGATCAACCGCCTGCGCCCTGACGTTGTCCTGGTCGCCGGAGACCTGACCACCTCGGGCTACGCCTGGGAGTACGAGGCGGCGGTGGGGTGGCTGGCCCGCATGGATGCGCTCAAGGTGGTGGTGCCGGGCAACCACGACTCGCGCAACGTCGGCTACGTCCACTTCGAACGCCACTTCGGACAACGCTTCTGGCGCCACCGGCAGGCTTTCGAGCGCGAGCGCGGCGAGCGGCTGCGAGCGACCGGCATGACCATCGTCGGGGTGGACTCGTCCCAGCCCGACCTGGACGAAGGCCACGTCGGCCGCGAGTGGTATCCCTGGATCCGCGAGCAGTTCGACGAGCCCGACGACATCAAGATCTTCGTCATCCACCATCACCTGGTGGCGATCCCCGGCGCGGGCCGGGACATGAACGTCATCACCGACGCGGGGGACCTGTTGCCGGTGCTGACCCGGGCCGGCGTCGACGTGATCCTGTCCGGACACCGGCGAGTGCCGTTCTTCTGGGGGCTGAACGGGATGCTGGTGTGCAACTCGGGCACGACGGCCACCGCCCGGGTGCGCGGGCTGATCCCCGCGTCGTGGAACGAGCTGCAGATCGACGCCTCCACCATCAAGGTCTACCTGCACTACGAGGACGGGCGCCGCGAGCTGTCGGCCATCCGCAGCCGTGACACCCAGGCGCTCATCCGGGAGGCCTTCTACCTCACCGACGGCTTTCTGGACTCCAACCACATCATCGACTACCAGCAGACCCAGGCACCCCGACGCGAGGGCGCGGTGGGCCGGGGCGCGGCCGCCGGGCGGGGATCCGACACCTCGGGGGAGGCCTCCAGCCGGTGACGACGAGAGACGACGAGCTCTACCAGGTCGCCGTCGAGCGGCAGAAGGCGGCCCAGGCGGCGGGCAACTACGATCTGGCCGACCTGCCCGGAGCGCTTGCCGAGCCGGCCGCGGCCGCGCGGGTCGGCAAGACGCCGAAACAGGACAAGGTCCTCAAAGGCGGGCGCTCGTTGAGCGCAGTGGCCCGGCTGGGGCCGGGCTCGGCACTGGCGGTGTTCGGGCGTCCCGAGTCGCGCTGGGCGATGGCCTACTGGCGGCGCACCGGTGGCACCGCGACGATGGCCGAGCTGTTGAGCTACGCGCGCCAGCTGGTCGGCATGAACCCGAGCAGCCAGCTCGTCGTGTGCCTGTGCGGGCACGCCGGCCAGGGTCCGTGCATCCCGCTGTGGGCGCCCCGCGCCGAGGTCAGCCTCACCGTGCAGCCCAACGACCTCGTGCTGCGCTTCGACGGCCTCGTCGAGGACCAGTGAACCTCGCCGAGCTGCGCGACTTCGCGCTGGGACTGGCCGACCACGCCGACCGCATCAGCCTAGCGGCCTTCGCCGACCCGGGGCGGGCGGACGCCAAGGTCGACGGCTCCCCGGTGACCGCGGCCGACCGTGCGGTGGAGCAGTCGCTGCGGGAGCGCATCGCCGACCGCTGGCCCGGCCACGCCCTGCTGGGGGAGGAGCACGGCGGCGCCATCGCGCCCGACCGCCCCACCTGGGTGCTCGACCCGATCGACGCGACGAAGAACTTCCTGCGCGGGGTCCCGGTCTTTGCCACGCTCATCGCGCTGGTGGTCGGCGGCCGCGCCGTCGTGGGGGTGGCCAGCGCGCCGGCGATGGGGGAGCGCTGGGACGCCGCGGCGGGCCTGGGGGCGCGCTGCAACGGCCGGCCGGTGGCGGTCAGCGCGGTGGCGGACCTGTCCAGCGCGCACGTCCTGCACGGCGGCCTGGAGTGGTTCCGGCGGGCTGCGCTGTGGGACGCGCTGGGAGCGCTGGCCGACGCCGCCTGGCGCACCCGCGGGTTCGGCGACTTCTGGATGTACCTGCTCGTCGCCGGAGGCATGGCGGACGTGGCCGTCGAGGCCGACCTCAGACCCTGGGACGTCGCCGCCCTGGAGTGCATCGTCACCGAGGCCGGAGGCCGGCTGACCGCGTTCGACGGCGGCCCGGCGATCGGCAGCGGCGAGGCGCTGGCGACCAACGGCCTGCTGCACGACGAGCTCGTGGCCCGCCTGTCGGGGCGCGACGGCGCCTGACCGCGGCCCGCCACCCCAGGACGCGGGTCCGATCGACGGTCAGCGGCGCAGTGCGGCGACCTCCGCTTCGCATTCCTGCACGAACGCCTCGGCGTTGGCGACGCGCTGCTCGACCCGGCCGAGCTCGACGAACACGGTCGCCCGCCGCTGCCCGACCGCCTCCAGCAGCGGCTTCGTCGTCTGCTCGACGGGACGTCGCACCTTCGCGGGCACCGGTTCGGCCAGCTCGCGGGTCTGCTCGGCGAAACCGTCGAGGCGCTGCAGCTCGGTCTCCAGGTAGGTCCGGTAGCCCAGCAGGGCGTCGCGCTCCTCGATGGCGCGCAGCAGGGTGAAGTAGGCCGCGTCGTACTCGGATCGCGCGCTCATCAGCCCGGGTCGCCGCCTGCCGCCAGCAGCTCGGCCAACAGGTAGGCCCCGCCCAGACAGGCCCGGGTCCAGTCGCCCAGGTGCAGCGACTCGTCGGTGCCGTGGGCCCGGGAGTCGGGATCCTCCACCCCGGTCAGCAGCGCCGGGACGCCGCCGAAGGCCTGGGCGAACGGTTGCACGAAGGGGATCGTGCCGCCCACGCCGACGTACACCGTCGGGTGGCCGTAGGCGTCCTGCAGGGCCCGGGCCGCCGCTTCGAACACCGGGCGGGCCGGGCCGCCGAACGGGTCCGTCACGAACGCGCCGACCGCCGTCCCGGGGCTGACGGTCACCCGCAGGCCCCAGGGGGCGTTGGCCTCAAGCCAGCCGGTGAGCAGGTCGCTGGCGCGCCGGGGGTCCTGACCCGGCGCCAGCCGCACGCTGACCCGCGCCCGGGCCGACGGCGTCAGGGTGTTGGACGACCCCGCCACCGACGGCGCGTCCACGCCGACGATGGTGACACAGGGCCGCATCCACAGCCGCTCCAGCGGGTGCGCGTCGGCGGGCCCGACCAGTTCGACGCCGTCGAGCAGCCCGGCCTCGGCGCGGAAGCGCCCCTCGTCGAAGTCCAGCGCCGCCAGCTGGGCGCGCTCGGCGGGGGCGGGCACCCGCACGTCGTCGGCGAAGCCGGGGACCGTGATGGCGCCGCGCTCGTCGGTCAGCGCCGCGAGCAGCTTGACCAGCCCGGTCAGCGGGTCGGGCACCGGCCCGCCGTAGAGCCCCGAGTGCAGGGCGTGGTCCAGTCCCCGCACCTCGACGACGCAGTCGACGAGCCCGCGCAGCAGGTAGGTGATCGCCGGCACCCCCACCGCCCAGTTGGCGGCGTCGGTGACGACGATGACGTCGGCTCGCAGCAGGTGGGCGTAAACCTCGAGGAAGCCCGCCAGATGGGCGCTGCCGGTCTCCTCCTCGCCCTCGACGATGAGCTTGACGTTGACCGGCAGGCTCCCGCGGGCCCGCAGCCAGGCGTCGACGGCCGCGACGTGGACGAGGATCCCGCCCTTGTCGTCGGCGGCCCCCCGACCGTACAGACGCCCCCCGCGCTCGGTCGGGGGGCCGCCGACGACAAGGGCGGGATCCTCGTCCACGTCGCGGCCGTCGCCG
>DASZOD010000228.1:0-13248 GCA_035550935.1 Egibacteraceae bacterium
CCCGGGCCGGGTCGTGCGTGCGCACCGGGGCCATGCCCGCCAGTCCTCGGATGCCGGTGCCCCTCGCCAGGTTGAGCAGCACCGTCTCGGCCTGGTCGTCGGCGGTGTGTCCGAGCAGGATCCACCGTCCGTCGACGGCACGCGCGACGCCGGACAGGGCGGCGTAACGCGCCCGGCGAGCGGCGGCCTCCGGACCCTCCCCGGCCACCTGCACGTCAACGCGGGACTCGTGGAACGCCAGCCCCAGCGCGGCGGCGTGTGCCGCGGCGACCCGGGCGTCGGAGGCGTCGTCGCGCAGGCCGTGGCGGACGTGGGCCACGCAGGCCCGCAGGTCCGGTCGGGCCTCGACCACGAGGTGGGCCAGGGCGGTGGAGTCGGGGCCGCCCGACACGGCGATGACGACGCCGGCGCCCTCGGGCACGGCAGCGTCGAGAGCGTCGCGCACGGCGGCCACGACGTTGTCGCGGCTCAGCCCTGCCGGCAGCGCCCCGAAGCGCGGTGCCCTCGGACCGTCGCCCGGTCGGGTCACGTCCCGGCGGCCACCCGCGTCGCCCAGGCGTCGGGGTCGACCAGCTCCTCGCTGGTGGGCACCAGTGCAGGGTCGTCCCACACCCGGTTGAACGTCTCACGTCCGTGGCGCTCGGCGACCGCCAGCACGAAGCGCTCGCCGGCCTGGTACTGCTGCGCTTTCAACGACAGCCCCAGCGTCCTGCGCAGCGCCTGGTCGACCAGGTTGGACCGGCGGCGGTTCAGTACCATGCGCACCCGGGCCGGGTCGAGGGCGGGGCCGTTGGACGACGCAGCGACCTCGGCTCCCCAGTCCATGACGACGTTGCCGTGCCCTTCGAGCAGCGACATCAGCGCCTGGGCCTGACGGATGATGCGAGCCTGGGCGGGGCTGAGCACCGCCTCGACGAGACTCTGGGGGTCCGCAAGCCGGGCCGGGTCGCGCAGCAGCTCGGTGAGCCGGCCCACCGCCTGGCGCACCCGCTCGGGGTCCAGGCGGGTGTCCGCCAGGTAGGCGTCCAGCAGACCACGCAGGTGCGGGCGCAGCCACGGCACCGACTCGAACTGCAGCCGGTGGGCGCTCTCGTGTAGGCAGATGCCCAGCCGGAACTCCCCGGAGCTGACGTCACTGCCGGGCAGGACGCTGCGTTCGGCGTCGACGAGGTTGGGCCCCACGAGCGTCAGCCGGCCCGGAGCCTGGTCGCGCGGCAGGAACACCTCGTACTGGCCCAGCACCCGGGTGGCCAGGTAGCCGAAGACGACGCCGAGCTGCAGGCCCAGCGCCCTGCGGGTCACGCCCCTGGCGATGCCGCTGCGCGCGGCCAGCTCGCTGGCGAGGGGATCGGTCAGCCACGCCAGACTGACCAGGTTGGACTCGATCCACGCCCGGCGGCCGACCACGCGGCAGCGCGCGGGTCCCAGTCGCTCGCCCAGGCCGGTGGCGGTCCGGGCCAGCGCGTCGGCGTGACGAACGGTCGTGTCGAGGTCGGCGCGCAGCGCCACGACCTCGTCGCGGGTGACCGGCGGGCTGCTGGCCGAGGCGAGGGTCCAGGCGACGCGCGCGGCCAGGCGCCAGTCGGCCAGGGCGGCGTCGGCGGGCGGCGAGTTGGCCACGAGCTCTCCCTCACACAGCGGGCGGCGTCGCGAGGCGGGCGCGGCGAGGCGGGCCGGTCAGCGCCGGCGCCTGCGTCTGCGCTCCTCGGCGAAGTACGGCTGCCATCTCAGGTACAGCAACAGGACGGCCGTGACGGCGATCACGCCGACGCCCAGCAGCGGAAAGACCAGGAAGCGAAACCAGGCGGGTTGCTCGTAGGGCTCCGGGAGGAACTGCTCGGCGGTGGTGCTTCGGACGATCTCCTCGATGTCGGGCGGCTCTTCCTCAACGGCGCCCTCGGTCTCGGTCTCGCCAGCGTCCTGACCGAGCGCCGGAGCGGTCGCGACCACGCCCAGCAACAGCACTAGGACGACGATGCCCGGCAGGCGCCTAGCCATCATGATCCTCCGTCGCGCTTGCTGCGCGTGGGAGTCTAGCCGGGCCCTGGCCGGTCCGCTCCGGACGGCGGCACCGTTTCCGCACCGGCCGGATCACCTGGCGCGGAGCCGAGCGTGTCGTCGCTCACCGTCGGCGCCGCCGGCTGCACCGGCGACGGCAGCGGCGACGGCGGATGCCTCTGCCGCGGCGGCGGCGCTGGAGGCACCTGCCGCGGGTGGTCCCCCCGCGGCGCGACGGGTTCCTGGGTCACCGGAAGCTGCACGGGCGACCCACCGGCAACCTCGGACGCGGGCGGCAGCAGGCTCGCGCGCAGCGCGCGGATCTCGTCGAGCAGCACGCGCACCTGCGGCAGACGGCGCCGGTCAAGCAGGGTCTCGTGCTCCCGCTGGAGGATGCCTTCGACCTCGGCGCGCACGTCGGCGCGCACCAACGCCGCCTCCGGCAGGGACAGCAGTCGGTCGTGCAGGTCACGTGCCTGTTCCACCAGCGCCACGTCGCCGGGGGCGCGCTGCAGCTGCTCCAGCCGCTGGCGGGCCGCGGCCAGCTCTTCGTGGGTGACCTGCTCCTGGGCTCCGGTGAGCTGCGGGCGCGGCGTGGACCGCATGGGGCCCAGTGCGACCAACCACACCAGCGCCGACGCCGCGAGCGCCACCGCCATGACCCGACGGGCGATGCCAGCGGTGGCGGCGGGCTCCAGGGGCGCCCGAACCCGCCGACGCGTCCCTGGTGCAGGCCGCCCGGCCTGGCCCAGGACCGCCTCCACGTCGCCGACGAAGACCCGCAGCGCCTCCCGCTGCTCCTCCAGGGCCGACAGGGCGGCGTCCGCCCGGCCCGAGTGCAACAGCCGGTCGATCACCATGAGGTCGATCGACAGTTGCCTGCGGTAGGCGCCGACGCGCTCCGCGAGCACCAGCGCGACGCTACGGTCGCTGGCTTCGCCTCCGCCGACGCGTGCCCCCAGTGCCGCCTCAGCGTCGACCCCACGACGCACCCTGCTCACCCGCTCCTGCCTCCGCTGCCCGCGTCGTCCTCGTCTGACAGGTTCGACGCGCCCCGTGCCACTCCTGCGTCGATCAGCCCCGGCGCGGTCGTCTCGGGCCGGTTCCCACACAAGTCCCGGCGGTCTGTCTGGGCTGGACACCGTGCCCGGCGTCGATTCAGCCCTCATCCGCGCGCGACGGCCACGTCCAGACGGCCAGGTCAAGGGGCCCCAGGGCAGGCCGGCGCCGGCCCCGGCGCTCAGGGCTCCAGGTTGTCGGCCTGGGTCGCCAACAGGCCGGGATCGATGCCCAGGCCCCGCAAGGTCTCGGCGTGCTCCTCGAGGTCGATGCGCGCAGGCAGCGCGTCGTCGGCCAGCTCCGCTCTGGTGTAGTCCCCGCGGCGCAGGAACATCTCGATCACCAGCTGCTTGTCGACCAGCACCGGACGCGCCACCTCCCGGCTGGCGAGGCCGTGTCCGACCGGCTAGCGCTTCGCGCCGTCGCTGCGACCAGCTGATCGCGCCTGGACCAACCCTACCCAGAGGCGCCGCGTACGGATGGGGGGCGCCCGGTCAGCCTGCCGGCGCGCGTCAGCGAAGGAGTCTCGCCTCCGGGCGCAATGCGCCCTCCGGTCCTCAGCCAGGAGGCCTGAAGGCCGATGGGGGCGCGCCACAGGATGTCTAGGCGGCGCGGTCGCTCTGTTGCGGATCACGCACCAGTCGCAGGCCGGGGTTGGGAGGCACCGGTGGCTGGTCGGCGGGGAGGACTGCCGGCGGGTCGACGTACCAGGGGGCTTTGCCCAGCAGCTCGAGCACGAGCAGGCAGGCCGCTGACCCCGTGGCCAGGATGGTGAGGACGGTGCCGATGACGGCCAGAACCATGGCGGCATACCTTTCGGCGGTGGGAGACGCGGGCACCAGGCCCCATACAGTGATCGTACGGTCACTCAACGCAACCTGACCCGTACTATCGGGCATTCGTTGCGCGTCGTCAAAGATCGGGTTTCAATCCCCTGACCGGAACGGCGCGGCCCCAGCGCCGCCCGGTCCCCGCCGGATGAGGCCTCTACCGCGATCGACCCGCCTCAGGGTGGGGCCGGTCAGTCCTGCTTGCGGGCGATGGCTTGGCCCAGCTCCTGCTTGTTCATCTTCGAGCGGCCCTTGACGTCGAGCTCTTTGGCGCGCTCGTACAGCTCCTCCTTGGTGTGGCCCTTGACGTCCACGCCGCCTGCGGTCTCCCCCTCGTCGTCGCGGGCCCGGGGGTGGGCGGCGCGCTCGTCGGAGGGGCCCTTGCCGTCCTTGGGCTCCCAGTGGTCACCCACCTTCTCGAACTGGTGCTTCAGCGCCGAGTACGCGGTGCGGTGAGCCACCTCCTCGGAGTCGTAGGTGTCGTGCGCGGACTCCAGCGCCTTCTTGAAGGTCTCCTGGGCTCCCTCGGGGGATCGCTGCAGCGTCCCGGGCAGGTCCTCCTGTCCCATGTCTCGCCTCCTTGGCCGTGGCTGCTGAGTTCCCGGTCACCGCGACCGGCCCCCCTTGCGGATTGCCCAGTCGGCCGCACAGCTACGCCTGTGTCGGGACAGAGCCGCCGGGGGGACGGTCCCGACGCCGCGGCTGGAAGGTCGGGGATCAGCTTGGCGCAGTCCGGACGGACTGGGCCTGGGCCACGCCCGCGGTCAGCCGATCAACCGAGCCACAGCTCGCTGGCGGGCGGCGCGGCGGCCGGCCCCGGCGTTGGCGGGCCGGCCATGGAAGGAGGCCATGAGACCGTCAGCGTTGCCGCTGGGCGGGAGCCGCGCCGGCAGGCCGGGCAGTCGGGCGAGGCGGCGCTGTCGCCGCCGTCCGCGGACGCGAACCAGCGGTGGCAGCGGGGGCAGAGACCCCAGGTGTCCATGCGGGCTCCCTTCTGCGACCTGTCCGCGACGACCGGACCAGCGCGCACGGTGGCCACCCGGCGGACCAATATGCTAGCTATAAACGATATGTTCCGTCCTGGGCGCTCGGAGGTCAAGGCCTTTTCCGGGCCCACGTCAGCCTTTGACGACGCCCAGGGGACGCAGCCGCGCCACCCGCCGGGACACGCCGGCCCGCTCGCAGACGCGTACGACCTCGTCGACGTCCTTGTAGGCGACGGGCGCCTCCTCGGCCAGTCCCGGATCGGACAGGGCGCGCACCACGATGCCCTGTGCCTCCAGCTCCTCGCGCAACGTCTCGCCCCACACCTCCTTCTTCGCGCCCGACCGGCTCTTGGCCCGCCCGGCCCCGTGGCAGGTGGACGCGAAGGCCTCACCGCCGGCGCCCGCCAGCAGCCAGGAGGCGGTGCCCATCGAGCCGGGGACGACGACCGGCTGGCCGCTGTCTCGGAACGCCTCAGGCAGGTCCGGGTGCCCCGGCGGCAGCGCCAGCGTCGCCCCCTTGCGATGCACGCACAGCGTGCGCTGCCGGCCCTCCACGTCGTGGTCTTCGAGCTTGGCCATGTTGTGGGACACGTCGTAGAGCAGCCGCAGCGCCCGCGACCCGAACACCGCGTCGAAGGCGTCGCGGGTGGCCTCGGCCAGCACCTGGCGGTTCGCGCGACCGTAGTTGGCGGCGGCCGCCATCGCCCCCAGGTAGTCCTGCCCCTCAGGCGAGCGCACCGGCGCGCAGGCCAGCTGCTTGTCGGGCACGGTGATGCTGTAGCGCTGCATGGCGGCCTGCATGGCGCGCACGTGGTCGGTGCACACCTGGTGACCCAGTCCACGGGAGCCGCAGTGGATGGTCACCACCAGCTGAGCCTGCTGCACGCCGAAGGCGTCCGCCGCGGCGTCGTCGACGACGCGGTCGACCACCTGCACCTCCAGGAAATGGTTGCCTCCACCCAGGCTGCCGACCTGCTTGAGACCACGCCTGAGCGCCTTGTCGCTGACGGCGTCGGGGTCCGCGTCGGCCAGACGCCCGCGGTCCTCGGTGCGCTCCAGGTCCTCCTCGGTGCCGTACCCGGCCTCCACCGCGTAGGCTGACCCTTCCACCAACAGGCGGCGCACCTGGTCGTCGTCGACCTCCCAGATGCCGCCGGGGCCGGTGCCTCGGGGGATCGCCTGGCCCAGGCGGTCCATCAGCGTGTCGAACGCCGGCTCCTCCACCTGCTCCAGCGACAGCGGAGCGACCAGCACCCGTACGCCGCAGGAGATGTCGAAGCCCACCCCGCCAGGTGAGACGACTCCCCCGTCGTCGACCTCGGTGGCGGCCACCGCGCCGATGCAGAAGCCGTAGCCCAGGTGCAGGTCGGGCATGGCGTAGGAGCCCTGCACGATGCCGGGTAGGGTCGCGACGTTGGCGACCTGGCGTAGCGTGTCGGGCTCGTCTGGCAGCAGCGACTCGGAGGCGAACACGATGCCGGGCACCCGCATGTCGCCGTCTTGGGGTAGCTCCCAGCGAACCTCGCCGCGGCGCTGCAACTCCGGGTCGACCATGGCGCATCCTAGGCTTGTCGGGTCGACGTGCGCTGTACATGGATAACCAGTGCCGACCTCCTGCACACGAGAGCATGCCATGGCCGATCGAGGACGCTTCGAGCTCGAGGGGCGGGGCTCGGACCTGGCGATCCGGGTCTACGGGCCCGACCTCACCGCCTGCCTCGCCGCCGCCGTGGAAGGGCTGGCCGCGTCGCTGGCCGACGTCGGCTCAGACCTTGCGCGCCGCCGCCTGCCCCTGGAGGTGGACGGCGACTCCCCCGAGGACCTGCTGGTGGGACTGGTCGACGAGGCGATCCTGCGGCTGGACGCCGACGGTGACCTGCCGGTGGGCCTGACCGACGTGGCGCTGACCCAGCGCGGCCTGCGGGGGATGCTGGAGGTGGTCGACCTCGCCGCGGCCCGTGTCCATGGCGTGGCCCCCAAGGCCGCCACCTGGCACGAGGTACGCCTGGAACCGGTCGACAACACCTGGCAGGGCTACCTCATGCTGGACCTGTAAGAGCGGGCACGGCCGCCCGCGCACATGACCGCCTTGGTGCCCCAGGCGCTCTGGCCGCTGCGCATCCGCAGCGGCGACAACCCCGAGTCGGTGCGTCTCCGCAAGTACCTGACCGGCACCCACCTGCTGGTCGACGGCGTCGAGTTCGCGGTCGGCCCCAGCCCCAGGCGGCTCGTGTGGAGCCGGGACAAGACCCGCCTGTATCGCTACGAGTCCACCGCCGGGGTGCGCCACGCCGTCCCGGTTCTTCTGGTCTACGCCCTCATCCTGCGCCCGTACATCCTCGACCTGGTGCCGGGACGCAGCCTGGTCGAGTTCCTGCTGGGGCAGGGATTCGACGTCTACCTGCTCGACTGGGGCGTCCCCGACGCCGACGACCGCGGCGTGGGCATCGACGACTACGTCCTGGACGTCCTGCCCGAGGCCGTGGAGCAGGTGCTCACCTGCTCCTCCGCGGACCAGGTCACGCTGGTCGGCCACTGCCAGGGCGGCACGATGTCGGCGATCTACGCGGCGCTGTTCCCGTCGCGGTCCGTGCGCAACCTCGTGCTCCTGGCGGCGCCTGTGGACTTCAGCCCCCCACAGCCCGGACTGCTCGGCGCCTGGACGTGGTTGACCCGCCAGAGGGCCGTCGTGCCCTCGCTGCTGGCCGAGGCCGCCGGCGAGGCGCCGGCCGCCCTGCCGGCCGTGGCGGTGCGCGCCGCCACCCGAGCCCTGGCCGCCACGCCGGGCGTGGCGCCCGTCCTGCTCGCCCTGCGCGACGCCTTGGTGGCCAGCGAGGAGCTACGGGCATGGCTGGGTGCCTCCACGTGGGTCGACGACGCCATCCCCCTGGCCCGCCGGGGCGCCCGGCAGTGGTTGCGGGACTTCTACCGGGACAACCTGCTCGTGAAAGGGGAGCTGACGCTGCGCGGTAGGCGGGTGGTGCTGTCACGCATCGACGTCAGTGTGCTGGCCATCGCCGGCACGCGCGACGCGGTCACGCCCCTGGCCCAGGCCCGGCCCCTGCCCCAGCTGGTGGGCGGCGAGGACGCCTCCTCGCTGCTGGTCGACGCTGGTCACGTCGGCCTGATCGTGG
The DNA here is from genome assembly GCA_035550935.1 of Egibacteraceae bacterium. GTDB lineage: Bacteria > Actinomycetota > Nitriliruptoria > Euzebyales > Egibacteraceae > DASZOD01. The sequence continues at coordinate 8,008 of DASZOD010000228.1, forward strand.
GCCCGACCGCCAGGTCCCGCACCTGGCAGCCGCTGGCCCGATGGCTCGAGGCGCGTTCGGGTGCCCAGCCGTCCCGGCCGTGAGCGCCCCGCCCTCGGCGGCCGTTGCCGACGCCCGGCCGCTTGACGCGCCGGTGCCGCGGCGGGAACCTACTGGCAGGGACGGCTAGCCATGGCAACCAGAAGCCGCGTGTGGGGCACGCCACGAGGTGAGCCGTTCGTCGCGGCGCTCGCAGTCCCGCTTACCCTTGCCGTCAGGACGCTGTTCCGCGTCCGGGTCCTCGGCGCCGGGCGCGTCCCTTCCGGGCCGGTGCTGCTGGCTGCCAACCACCTTTCCTACCTCGACCCGCTGGTCGCGGCGGTGGTCCTGTACCGCTTGGGCCGGACGGTGCGCTTCCTGGCGGCCTCCGAGCTGTTCTCCAAGCCGCTGGTGGGCTGGGTACTGCGCCGCGCCGGTCAGATCCCGGTGGTGCGCGGCGCCGGGGTCGAGGCGATGGCCGCGCCTGCCTGCCGGGCGTTGGAGCGCGGCCAGACCGTGCTGGTCTACCCGGAAGGCACGATCCCACCGCCCGGACACCGCCCCCCGGCCCGGCGCGGCGCCGGCGTGCTCGCCCTGCGCACCAGCGCGCCGATCATCCCAGTGGCCATGTGGGGCATGGAGCCCCGCGGGCGCGGGCTCGGGCGGGTCCCGATCCGCCGTCCGGCCGCGGTGGTGTTTGGGCAGGCGCTCGACCTGGCCGCCTGGCGTGGCCGTCAGGAAGACGAGGCGGCGCAACACGTCAGCGACCTCATGCTCGCCAGCGTCCGGGACCTGTTGCCCCGCGCGCAGGCGCTGGCCGCCGGCCGAGTCGAAGACAGCGCCTGACCGCATGACAACACGGGCGGGCCGGGGCGAAACGGGAATGGCTGGGGCCCTGACGGTGTTGGCAGTCTTGTGAAGCAAAGCACAAAGCACGCCGTGGAGACGGGGGAGAGCCTGTGACGACAACCGCGACCATGCCTCGGAACGCGCCGGTGCCTGAAGACCTGTTGGACCTGTACTTCGGTGAGTTGGGCAAGGTCCGGCTGCTGACCGCGGACGACGAGGTGCGCCTGGCCAAGAGGATCGAGGCCGGACGGGACGCGCAGCGGCGGCTGGAGGCCGACGCCGAGGACCGCGCAGAGCTCGAGCGGCTCGCGCGTGACGGCCAGGAGGCCTTCGACCAATTCGTGGCCGCCAACCTGCGCCTGGTCGTCAGCGTGGCCTCGGAGTTCTCCAGGCGCTCCAGCCTGGATCTGGCCGAGCTGATCCAGGAGGGCAACCTTGGGCTGCTGCGGGCGGTGGAGAAGTTCGACTGGCGCCGTGGCTACAAGTTCTCCACCTACGCGACCTGGTGGATCCGCCAGGCGATCCAGCGCGGCGTGGCCGCCGCCGAGCGCACCATCCGACTGCCGGTGGGGGTCCACGAGGCGCTGCTGAAGATCCGCGCTGCCACCTCGCGCCTGGAGTCGGAGACCGGTCGCGAGCCGACGGTGGCCGAACTGGCGGCGGCGACCCGCCTGAGCGAGGACCAGGTGCTGCGGGCCCTGGAGGGCGACCACGTCGTGGCCTCGTTGGACCGTCGCGTCGGCGACGAGACCGACGCCGGTGAGCTCGGAGACTTCCTTGCGGTCGCCGACGACAGCCCCGCCGACGAGGTCGTCGAGCGTGACTTCCTGCAGAGCGTGCTGCAGCAGGCGCAGGACCGCCTCGATGAGCGCAGCTGGCGGGTCCTGACCCGCCGTTACGGCCTGGACGGCGACCGGCCTGAGACCCTGGACGCGCTGGGACGGCAACTGGGAGTGTCCCGGGAGTCGGTCCGCAAGATCGAGCACCAGGCCCTGGCGCGGCTGCGGGCGGAACTCCTCGCCGTCTGACCGGCGCCGGCGCCGGCCGGCTAGAGGTTCGGCGGCGGCGTGTCGGGCAGATGCAGGAAGTCCTCCACTTGGCGCACGCCGGGGACCTTCGACACCGCCTCGCGTAGATCCCTGATCTGCTCGGGGCGGTCCAGCTGACCCCGCAGGGTCACGACGCCCTCGACGGCGTTGACGTTGACCGTGTAGCCGCTGAACTCGGGGCTCCCCAGCACCTCGCTGCGGACCTTGTCGACGAGGGTCCGGTCCTCCTCGGGCACCTGGGCGTCGGACGGCGTGGTGAGCTCGTGGGCGATGCCCTTCGCACGGTCCTGCGCGTACTGGGAGCGCTTGCTCACCCGATCCTGGGCGCGCCGGGCGGCTCCGCGTACCGTGGCCGCCGCCTGGTCCTTGGCCTGGATCCTCCGCTGCCGGCCCCGGTCGGGGTCGAACAGGTACTGGACGGCGGCGCCTGCCGCGCAGGCGGCCAGTACGAGCGGAGCCTTGCGCAGTCGCTGACCCATCGCTTCTCCCTCGGTTCGCGGTCGTGGGCGGCCCCGTGACGGTCAGGGGCTACCTACCCGGGCACATTGGCCGACGATCGTTGCACAGACAGGCAGGAGACGGCCAGCCGCCCGTCGACGGCCCCGCCGGTGTAGGGGGCGGGTGCAGCGGGAATCGCGGGGCTGTCGGATCGACGGCAAGGAAGGACGCGGCATGGCGCAACCTGTGCGCGAGATCATGGCCCAGCAGGTCCGGACCTGCCCGACGACAGCCCCCCTCGTCGATGCAGCGCGGATCATGCGCGACGACGATGTCGGCGACGTCATCGTCGTCAAGGACGACGGCACGGTCTGCGGCATCGTGACCGACCGCGACGTCACGATCCGCGCGGTCGCCGAGGGACGCGACGTCGTGGCGACGAGTGTGGATGAGGTCTGCAGCCACCGGCTGGTGACGGTCTCACCCGACGACGACACCGAACAGGCCGCCCGCCTCATGCGCCAGCACGCCGTCCGCCGGCTGCCGGTGACCGTGGACGGCAAGCCGGTCGGGGCCATCTCGCTGGGCGACCTCGCCATCGAGCGCGACCCGCAATCCGCGCTGGCCGAGATCAGCGCCCAGCCGGGCAACGAGTAGGCTCCCCCCGGGCGCCGTCGCAGGAGCGATGGCGCCCTTTCCGCCATCCCCCGGCAGCCGAGCCGGTTGCGGCGCTCACGGCCGCAACAGCACCTTGATCGCACCGTCCTGCTTCTTCTGGAAGATCTCGTAGCCGCGGGGCGCCTGCTCCAGCGGCAGCACGTGGGTGGCCAGGTCACCGGTGCCCAGCGGATCCGCATCGACCAGCAGCGGCAGGATGTCACCGACCCAACGTCTGACGTGGGCCTGTCCCATGCGGATCTGCACGCCCTTGTCGAACAGGTCCATCATCGGCAGCGGGTCGGCCGCGCCCCCGTACACGCCGATGATCGACAGCGTCCCGCCCCGGCGCACGGTGGCGATCGCATCCAGCAGCGCTTTCATCCGGTCGACACCGAGCTGACCTGTGGCCTCGGCCGCCACCGCGTCGGGCAGCAGGGTGGCGGCCTTCTGAGCCAGCGTCGCCAGCGGGGCGCCGTGGGCCTCGAGGCCGACCGCGTCGATGACCGCGTCAGGACCGCGGCCGTGGGTCAGGTCCCGGACGGCGCCGGGGACGTCGTCGAGTTCGCCGGCGTGCAGGGCCTCCACGCCGTGACGGCGGGCCATGTCCAGACGTTCGGGCACCAGGTCGACGCCGACCACCAGATCGGCACTCCGGTGGCGGGCGATGCGGGCGCACATCTGGCCGATCGGACCGAGCCCGTAGACGGCCACCGACCCGCCAGGGGGGATGTCGGCGAAGGCCACCGCCGGCCAGGCGGTGGGCAGCACGTCGGACAGGTACAAGAAGCGCTCGTCGGGTGGCCCTTCGGGCACCTTGATCGGCCCGAAGTGGGCCATCGGCACGCGCAGGTACTCGGCCTGGGCCCCGGGGACGCTGCCGTACAGCCTGGTGTAGCCGAACAGGGCCGCGCCCTTGTCGTGTTGGCGCACCTGGGTGGTCTCGCACTGGGCGTACAGCTGGCGGTCGCACATGAAGCAGCGGCCGCAGGAGATGTTGAAGGGCACCACCACCCGGTCGCCCACACGGATGTGGGCCACCTCGGCACCCACCGCCTCGACGACGCCCATGGCCTCGTGGCCGAGGATGTCGCCCTCGTCCAGGTACATGCCCAGGACCTCGTACAGGTGCAGGTCCGAGCCGCAGATAGCTGTCGAGGTGACGCGCACGATGGCATCGGTGGGCTCGGTGATCACCGGGTCGGGCACGGCCTCCAGCCGCACGTCTCGCCGGCCATGCCAGGTCACGGCCTTCATGGGCGCTGCTCCCCCGTCAGGACGACCTGATTGTGGCCGCCGCCGCCTACCCGCCCGCGCCCTGCGCGAACCTTGACACCAGCCGCTGGCATCATCGGCGCGTAGGCGATACCGGCTCGGCAACGACCTGGACCTGGACGAGGTCATCGACGTGTACCGCCAGCCGGGCCTGGGCCAGCGGCGACCGGTCGACGGCCGCGAGCGCATGGCAAGGATGCTGGCCGGTGCCAACCTCGTGGTCAGCGCCTGGGACGGCGACGGGCTGGTCGGCCTCGCCCGGTCACTGTCGGACTTCTCGTACGTGACCTACCTGGCGGACCTGGCGGTGCGCCGGTCCCACCGCTGTCCTGTGCAGTGCAGGTCAATGCGGGCTCGGGCGGTGGTGGGCGTCGCCGGGGTCTGACTCCGGGGCGCCAGACCTGGCGTCAGCCCGGGTCTGGCGTGACCTGGAGGTGGGTGGCGAGCTGGACGGGGTTGCGCACGCACCACACCCCGGGGCAGTGCTCGTCGGCGAGGCGCTTGATGCGCTCCAGCGTCTCCGGTGCGGCGTCGCATTGGACCTCGATGTACCAGTCGATCTGCTCGACCGGTGGGTTGTCGGTCACCCCCAGCGCGCGGCTGTGGTCCACCTCGGTGGCCAGCCGCCCGCGCAGTGACTGCAACCGGATCCCCTGCAGCGCCGCCTCCTGCGCGAAGGTCATCGCGTAGCAGGCCAGCCCTCCCCAGAAGCAGTAGGCGAGCGGGCTGGGCGCGACGCCGGTGCCGCCCATCGGCGGCGCGAAGTCCGCCTCGAACACGGTCTCGCCCTGGGGGAAGCTGATGGTGGCGCGGAACTGGGCAGCGCCTTCCCGGGTCTGCCAGTCGCCGTCGAACTCGACGGGTTTGCGCACCGCCGAGGGGTCGCCTTCGGCCTTGGCGACCGTCTCCCGCAGCGCGCCGACGTTGACGTTGTGCATGGCAACTCCTTGCCTCG
>DASZOD010000229.1:0-12018 GCA_035550935.1 Egibacteraceae bacterium
CGCTTGCGGTCGCCGGCGGGTGGGGATCTGTTTGGCCGCCAGGTCAGAAGCGCGCGTCGACCAGCAGCGCGACGGCCAGGGCCGCCGCAGCCGAGGCTAGCCCGGCCCTGGCTGCGATCACGCCGGGTTGGTAGCCGGCCAGCCGCAGACGCCGTTGCCAGCCCCGCTGCGATCCGATCAGGGCTCCGGCCACGACGCCGGTCAACGGGGTGACGGGGCCCGAGGCGCCCGTCAGGCGCTGGGCGGCGACGCCGAGGGCCAGCCCCAGCAGCGCCCAGGCTGCGCAGGATCCCAGCCACAGGACCCGCCCCACGACGTCCAGGCCCGCCCGCCGCGCGCGCAGGGCGGCCGTGACCGCCGCGTGGCGTACCAGTCTGCGGTTGCGTCGCCACCACAGGCCGGCCCATCGACCGGCCGCCAGCAGGGCGGCATCCCACTGAGCCGCCAGCTGGGCGTCTGCTCGGGCCACCCGCCGGGCCCCGCCGGAGGCCGCAGTCGCGGCCGCCTGCCGGCCCAGGGCGAGGCGCCGCAGCCGGTCGTAGCGCGCCCGGGCGGCAGGGTCGCGCAGCAGGCCGTAGGCGACATTGACCTCTTGCATCCGCCGGGTGGCCTGGGCGCGCTGTTCGGGCGGCACCAGGTCGGGGTGGTAGCGGCGCACCAGGCGGCGGTGGGCGGCCTTGAGTTCGTCCTGGGGGGCGTTGCTGGGCACGCCCAGGACCGTGTAGGCGTCGATGAAGCCGTCCAGCATCGCGCTCAGGCCGGTGTCGGGTGGGCCGAGGCCACCCGCGAGGCCACCTGTTGGACGGCCTGCGCCAGCACCGGCACGAACAGCTCGGGTTGCGCGATCACCCCGTCGTGGTCCAAAGCGACCTCGAGGACGAAGGCCCCGGGGATGCGCGCCGCGAGGTCCCGTTGGTTGCGGGCGGGCACGAGACGGTCCTCGCTGGTCACCACCACCGCCGTGGGAACGTCTACCTGCCCTAGCCATGGTCGCGCGTCGTGACGGCCCAGTTCCCGGCCGGCCTCGGCTAGGTCCTCTGCGCTGCCCCGGGACAGCTCGGCCACCATCCACGGCAGCAGGTCGCGCACCTGCTGGGGACTGTGCTCGCTGATCATCCGCGAGATCGGCATGGGCAGCGCGCCGCGGGCCTGTGCCGCGATCGCCGCCTCGGCCCAGTGGCGTGGGATCAGTCGCAGAAGGAGCTGGAACAGGCCCATGATGCGCCACAGGCAGCGGTCGCGCGCGCTGGCGCGGAAGGAGGCGCTGCTGGCGCACAGCACCAGTCCCCCGACGACGTCCGGGTGCCGGCGCCATACCAGCTGGGCGATCGCACCTCCCATTGAGTAGCCGGTCACGATAGCCGGACCGGTCCCGAGGTGACGCAGCAGGGCGGCGACGTCGTCGGCAGCGTCGGCGAGGCGGAAGGGCTCGGCAGGCCTCGGACCGCGCCCGTGCCCGCGATGGTCGCAGGCGACGACCCTCGCGAGGTCGGCGAGTGGCTGGTAGCACGCGAACCACGTCAGGTCGGCCGAGAACAGCCAGCCGTGCAGCAGCACGACCGTGGGCCCGGCTGTGGCCGGACCCCTCGCCTCGCGCACGAACATCTCCCCGCGGCCGGGGACGTCGACCACCCGGCCGGTTGGCAGGTCGCCAGGTGGCCGCGGCGGCGGTCGGCCGGCCGACGGCCGTGACCGGCATGCAGCCCACAGCGCGCCGGCCCCGGCGGCGAGGGCCGCGGCGCCCGACACGTTTGCGACACGCCCGAGTGCGGGCATGGCGGCCAGGGTAGCCGCCGGCCGTACGTCGTTGGCGCCCGGCCAGCTGCCACGAGATGTGTCCGGGCCCGGCAGCCCCCGGCGCGGAAGCCTCTTGCGGCCCCGGAAGCTTGCTGGGTATAGTGCATTCGTGAATGTCAGCGGCGGGCAGTCGGCACCGGCAGCCCGCGTGCGGTTCGCCTCCCGGCCCAGCCACTGACGCCGGCTTCCGCGGGCGACATCAAACCGCCGCACCTCACTGACCAACCTGACGCAACGCCACGCAGACCTGAGGGCAACCTCTGGAGGACCCCGCATGAAGGCGCTCGTAGGTCCCTGGGACGACCGTCCCTACCGGCTGCTTGCGGAGATCACGGCCCTCCGCGCCCGAGTAGCCGAGCTTGAAGAGCAGTTGCAGCGCGCCCGCGAGGAGAGCACTGCCCTCCGGGCCGCCCGCGAGGACGACCGCGTCGAGGTCGCCCTGAGCACCACCTGACCGCCCCTATCGCCCCACAGCGGAGCGGCCCCACGGGCCGCTCCTTCGCTGTCCGCACGGGCGGCAGCCGACCTGCCGACGCCGGTGAGGGTCCTTGGGATCGGATAGTCGCGTCGTTACACTCCGCCCGGGTTGGAGTCCCGCCGGGCAAAGGCCGTCCCCAGGTGTTCCTGAAGTCGCTGACGTTGCGAGGGTTCAAGTCCTTCGCCGACAAGACGGAGCTGACCTTCGAGCCAGGCATCACCGTGGTCGTGGGACCCAACGGCTCAGGCAAGTCGAACATCGTGGACGCGCTGGCCTGGGTGCTGGGCACCCACAGCCCGAAGACCCTTCGCGGCCAGGCCATGGCCGACGTGGTCTTCGCGGGCTCTCCCCGGCGGCCGGCGCTGGGCCGGGCGGCAGTGGAGATCACCATCGACAACAGCCCGGGTCTGCTGCCGATCGAGTTCAGCGAGGTGACCATCTCGCGTTCGATGTTCGCCTCCGGTGAGAACACCTACGCCATCAACGGCGTCGACTGCCGGCTGCTGGACGTCCAGGAACTGCTGTCGGACACCGGCCTGGGACGAGAGCACCACACCATCGTCGGGCAGGGTCGGCTCGACGACCTCCTCAACGCCAAGCCGGAGGAGCGCCGGGCGCTCATCGAAGACGCGGCCGGGATCCTCAAGCACCGCAAGCGCAAGGAGCGAGCGCTGCGCAAGCTCGGCCAGGTGGAGGGCCACCTGGAGCGGCTCGGCGACGTCCTGGCCGAGCTGCGCCGCAACCTGCGCCCGCTGGAGCGCCAAGCCGAGGCGGCCGCCCAGCACGCGCAGCTGCGGGCGGGGCTGCGCGACGTCCGCGTCGTCCGCGCCGTGCGCAAGCTGGCTGCGCTCGCCGATCGCTACGAGGCCGAGTCGGCTAGGCAGGAGGCCGCCCGTCGGCGGGTGAGCGGGCTGGAGTCGAGCCTTGCCCAGCTTCGCGACCGCGAGACCGGGCTGGAGGCACTGCTCGACGAGCTCGCCCCCGCCACCGAGGAAGCCGCCGAGGTCCACTTCCGGCTGGCCAACCTCGCCGAGCGCTTCCGCGGCCTGGCGGCGCGCATCCGGGAGCGGCGCGTCGGCCTGTCGGAGGCGGTCGAAGAGCCGATCGCCGGGCGTGACCCGGAGCGCCTGGGGGCCGAGGCCGCCTCGGCGCGTGCGGAGCTCGACTCGCTGGCGGACGAACGCGATGCCACCCGGACGGCGCTGGCGGCGGCCGAGACGGCTCGGGTGGCAGCCGAACGGGCCCGCCGCGCCCACGAGCAGGCGGCGGCGGCCGAAGCGCGACGCCGCGCCGAGGCCCGTGAACGGACGCTGCGTTGGGAGGGAGAGGTGTCGGCCCTGCGCAGCGCGCTGGCGCAGGCCGCCAGCGAGGAAGGGCGCCTGGCCAGCCAGCTGTCGGGCCTGCGGTCGCGCAAGTCGGGGTTGGACGCCGACCTGACGGCCGTCACCACCGAGATCCAGCGCCTGGACGCCGAGCAGGTCGCGCTTGCCGAGCAACTCGCCGGGGCCGAGGCCGCAGTCGAGCGCCGCCAGAGAGGCGCCGACGCCGCCGCGCTGCGCGAACGGGAACTCGAGCGCCGGCGCGCCTCCCTGGAGGCACGCGCCGACGCGTTGCGGGCGGCTTCTCAGGAGGCCACCGGGGGGCTGTCGGCGCTGCGCGCCGCAGCCGAGTCCGGGGAGATCGAGGGCGTGGTCGGGCCGGTCGCCGAGCACGTCGAGGTGGCAGGTGAGCTGGCCGCGGCCGCCGCCGCGGCGCTGGGCCCGTTGGGCGACGCCCTCGTCGTCTCCGGCGCGTCCGTCGCCGAGGCGGCGCTGGAGCTCGTGCGTTCCCGCGGCTGGGGACGGGTGCTGCTGCTGGCCGCGGACGAGGACGGTGCCGTCCACGCCCAAGTCCCCGCCGACCTGCGCGAGGCCGGTGCCCGCCCCGTCGCCGATGGGCTGAGGGCCGGGGCAGAGATCCACGGCGCCCTGCGGCGGGCTCTCGTCGACGTGTACGCCGTAGCCGACCTGCCCGCCGCCGCCGTCCTGGCCCGGCGCCACCCCGAACTCGTGTTCGTCAGCCACGCCGGCGACGTCGCTGGGCGCCGCGGCTGGGCAGGCGGGTCGGCGGCCCCGGCCGGGGCGGTGCTGTCGCGTGCCGCCGCCGACCAGGCCGACGCCCAGCTCGAGCTGGTGGCCGACGAGCTGCTGCGGGCCCACCGGCAGGTCGCCGACGCGGATCGTGAGCTATCCGCGGCCCGCCGCGAGCTCGATGCCGCCACCGCCGCGATGCAGGAGTCCGACGGTCTCATCACCGCCGCCGCCGAGCGGCTCAAGCGCCTGCGCAAGGAGCTGTCAGTCTGCGACGACGAGCTGACCCTGGTCAGCGGGCAGGCCGCGGCGCTGGCCCGCGAGATCGCCGAGCAGCGCGACCGGCTTGCGGCGCTGGAGGCCCGCGGCGCGCAGGCAGCGCCCCCGGGACCTCCTGAGCAGGGGCCGGACCCTGAGGCCGAGCGGCTCGACGACGAGCTCGCGCATGCCCGGGACAGGGAGGTGCAGGCGCGCCTGGCCGTCAGCGCCGCCGAGCAGCGCAGCGCCGAGCTGGTCCGGCGCGTCGAGGCGCTTGAGGAGGAAGCCCGGGAGGCCGAGCGCGATCTGGCCGAGACGCACGAGCGGCGGCGGTGGAGGCTAGACGCGATCGAACGCTGCGGGCAGCTGGCCGTCGCCGCCGACCTGGCGCTGCGGCGCACGGAGGCGTCCCTGCAGGCGGCCTCGGCGCAGCGCCAGGAGCTGGACGCCGCGCGCGGCCAGCATCAGCGGGAACTGGGGGCGGTCCGGGCCGAGGCCCGGCGCACGGAGGCCGACCTGGCGACACTGGTCGAACGTCACCACCGCGAGGAGCTGACCCGCCAGCAGCTGGGCAACGCCGTCGACGCCGTCCGCGAGCGCCTGCGCGACGAACTGTCGACCGACCCCGACGAGGCGCTGGCGCGCGCTCGCGCCGGCGCTCAGGAGGTGCTCGCCGGCGGCGCCGCCCGCGACGCCGAGCTCGCCGACCGGGAGGAGCGGCTCGCGCGCAAGCTGGCGCTGCTGGGCACGGTCAATCCCCTGGCGGCCGAGGAGCTCGCGGCCCTGGAGGAGCGCCAGCGGTTCCTCAGCGAGCAGCTGGAGGATCTGCGGGCCTCCCGCCGCGACCTGCTGGCGCTGGTCGAGGCGGTCGACGAGCGCGTTCGGGAGGTCTTCGCGCAGGCCTTCGCCGACGTCGCCGTGCAGTTCGAGCAGCTGTTCGCGCGGCTGTTCCCCGGCGGCGAGGGCCGGTTGGCGCTCACCGACCCCGACGACCTGCTCGCCAGCGGTGTGGACATCGAGGCGCGCCCTCCGGGCAAGCGCGTCAAGCGCCTGTCGCTGCTGTCGGGCGGCGAGCGTTCGCTGGCCGCCCTCGCGATGGTGTTCGCGATCTTCGCCGCCCGGCCCTCGCCGTTCTACGTGCTCGACGAGGTCGAGGCCGCGCTCGACGACGTCAACCTGCAACGCTTTCTCGACGTCGTGCGGGGCTTCCGCGCGTCCAGCCAGCTCATCCTCGTCACCCACCAGAAGCGCACCATGGAGGTCGCAGACTGCCTGTATGGGGTCGCGATGCAGGCCGACGGCGTCTCGCGGGTGCTCAGCCAGCGCATCAGCGAGCCTCCCCGCACCCGCGGCGTGGCACCGGCCGCCCGGTAGGCTGGCGCGCGAGCGTCGCAGACCATCGTCCGCCGCCAGGCGTGGAGGACGTCATGGAAGCGTTGATCCTCGCCATCGTCTTCACCGTCGTCGCGCTGGCGTTCTTCGCCGCGCTGCTGGTCAGCGGGCGCCGGCGCGACGTCGTCCTCGAAGAGCAGACCCGCGACGTGCTCGCAGAGCGCGCTGCGCCCACGGCGCCGCCCGGACCGGGGCTGCCGGAGGCCGCCCGGCCCCAGACCGGGGTCGTCCCACCCCAGGCCGTCGACCTCGTCGACCCCGACCTGGCCGACCAGGCGCCGCCGGTGGTCGAGGCGCCCCCGGTGGTCGAGGCGCCGCCGGCGGCCCAAACCGCCCCGCTTCCAGCGATCGAGGAAGCGCCCCTGTCGCTTCAGGAGCGCTTCCAACTCAGGCTGGGACGGGCGCGCGCCGGCCTGGGGGGGACCATCGCGACGATCTTCCGCCGCGGTCTGGATGAGCAAGCCTGGGAGGAGTTGGAAGAGTCGCTGATCGCCGCCGACGTCGGGGTGGAGGCGACGCTGCAGCTGGTCGAAGGCCTGCGCGTCCGGGTCCGTGAGGAGCACGTGCGCACCGGCGAGGAGGCGCTCGCCCTGCTCAAGGAGATCCTGCGGCTGGAACTGGTCGTGGCCGACCGGACACTGCGGTGGCGCGCCGACGGGCCCACGGTGTGGCTGGTCACCGGGGTCAACGGCACCGGCAAGACCACCTCGATCGGCAAGCTCGCGGCCCGCCACACCGCCGCCAGCGGGAACGTCGTGCTGGCCGCCGCCGACACCTTCCGGGCCGCCGCCGCCGAGCAGCTGCAGCTGTGGGGCGAGCGCGCCGGGGCGCGCGTGGTCCGCGCGGGCGAGGGGGCCGACCCGGCTGCGGTCGCCTTCGACGCCTATCGGGCCGCCCGCGCCGCCGGTGCGGACCTGCTCATGGTCGACACCGCGGGCCGGCTGCAGAACAAGGTCGCGCTCATGGCCGAGCTCAGCAAGGTCAAGCGGGTGCTGGAGCGCGAGGCCGGACCGTGCGACGAGGTGCTGCTCGTGCTCGACGCCACCACCGGCCAGAACGGCCTGTCCCAGGCCCGGGCCTTCCTTGAGGCGGTCGACGTCAGCGGCGCGATCCTGACCAAGCTCGACGGCACCGCCAAAGGCGGCATCGTCGTCGCCATCCAGCGTCAGTTGGGCATCCCCGTCAAGCTTGTCGGCGTCGGCGAGGCCATCGACGACCTCACCGAGTTCGACCCTGACGCGTTCGTCGAAGCGCTGTTCTCCCAGGGAGTCCAGAACGTGGAGGCCGATAGCCCCGGTCAGACACCGGTGATGCCGAGTCGCGACGGCGAGGGCTAGCCGGCCATGCCGGGCGTCGACGCGCTGACGCAGACCGCGGTGCGCGAGGCGCTGCGGCTGGCGAATCGAACCGACCAGCCGCCGACCGGCGCCGCGGCGCGGACGGCGCTGCGGGAGCTGCTCGGTGACCGCGACGCGGTCCGCCACCTGCTCGACGGCGCCCCCCCAGGAGCGCGCGCCGCCTTCGTGCACCTGGCCGGCGACGGGCCGGCTGCGGTCACCGACCTGCTGGGCCGCGGATGGTGGGGCCACGGGACGCTGCCGCCACCGCTGGACTGGCTGCAACGCCGCGCGCTCGTGCTGGCCGGAGCCGACGGCCTCGTTCACGCCTGCGACGAGGCGCGCGCCGCCTTCCGGGACCAGGCCCACGGGGCCGCTGCGGACCCGGGCGAGGGCGAGCGCGCAGCGGTCGCCGGCGGGCGGGGATCCGAACAGGGCGAGGGCGAGCGCGCAGCGGTCGCCGGCGGGAGGGGATCCGAACAGGGCGAGGGCGAGCGCGCAGCGGTCGCCGGCGGGCGGGGATCCGAACACGGCTTGCCGCCGCTGCGGGTCGACGCCGCCGCCTGCGTCGTTGTGGCGCCGAGCCCCGAGGCGCTGGACCGGGCGCTGACCGTGAGGGCAGCCGGGCTGCACGCCGTCGCGCCCACGGTGGCACTGTCGCGGCGGTCCGCGCAGGCGGTGGCCGCCGCGCTGCGGGCCGTCGGTCTGCGGCTGGAGGATGCGTCGGCCGTGGCCGCCCGACCCGCGGCGCCGGCGCTGCCAGGCACCGAAGAAGAGGCGGTCGGGCCCGCAGCCGTCCGGGCGCTGCTGGCCCGAGCCGTCGCCGAGGGTCGTCAGCTGCGCCTGCGGTACTTCGCCTCGTCGCGGGGCGGCGCGGCCACCGACCGGGTCGTCGATGCCTGGTCGTTCGCCGACGACCTGCTGCGGGGCCACTGCCACCTACGCGGCGGCGAGCGGTCCTTCGCCGTCGACCGCATCGGCCGGGCCCGCCTCCTGCCGTCGGCGGTCGAAGTCGGCCCACCCGTCTCCCTGGACTGAGCCGCCCCGCCGGCGCGGGCCCCTGCGCCGGCCAGGCGGTGGGCGACGAACGCCGCGGCCGCCGACAGTGCGTTGACCGCCGCATGGGCCAGCGCGGGGGCCACGAGCCCGCCGCTGCGCTGGCGCAGGACGCACAGGCCCACCCCGCCCAGGGCGGTGACCGCGGTGCCCGCGGCGACCGCGGCCAGGCGCTGGACGGTGCGAGCACCGGGGGCGTTGACGCGCAGCAGTTGCAGCGTCGGGGCGACGTGCCACAGGCCGAACACCGCGCTGGAGCCCGCCACGGCGGCCCGCCTGGAGCTGCCCGTGGTCCACGCCGCCAGCAGCAGCCCGCGGAAGGCGACCTCCTCCGGGACGACCGTGCCCAGCGGGATGCGCACGAACATGCGCCGCAGCAGTTCACCAGCGTCGATGTCGGCGACGCGCCGGTCCAGCAGCAGCCGCCGGCTGGCGGGAAGCGACACCGCCGTGGCCAGCCCCGTGCCCGCCGCGGCGGCGACAGCAGCGCCCTGGCCCAGGCCCGGGACGACGGCGGCCGCGTCCAGCCCCAGCTGTGCCCACGTCAGCCCGCGGGCCCGGCCCAGGGCCAGCAGGACTCCGGTCCCCGCCAGGTTCGCGGCCACGTAGGGGGGCGTCGGCGGGGGCCGCGCGTTCAACACGCTGCTGTAGGCCACCAGCGCCGACGACAGGCCGGCCAGGAACGCCTTCGGAGGGCCGGTGTCGGCCCGGCGGGTCGGCGTCGCCGCCGACGCCATCGCTCAGGTCGCCCCGGGCCCGGGGGGGCCCGCCGCTACACTCGGCCACGATCCTGCTCTCCCGCCCAAGGACCATCCATGTTCGACGCGCTCCAGGACCGGCTCGACGCGGTGTTCAAGGGGCTGCGCAGCCGCGGCAGGCTCAGCGAGCAGCAGGTCGACGAGGCTCTGCGCGAGATCCGACTTGCGCTGCTGGAAGCCGACGTCAACTACAAGGTCGTCAAGGACTTCGTGTCGCGGATCAGGCAGCGAGCGGTCGGCGAGGAGGTCAGCGAGGCGCTCAACCCCGGCCACCAGGTGGTCAAGATCGTCCACGAGGAGCTCGTGGCGATCCTCGGCGAGCAGTCGGCGCCCCTGGACCTGGGCAGCCGCTCCCCGGCGGTGATCATGCTTGCCGGCCTGCAGGGCTCGGGCAAGACGACCGCGGCGGGCAAGCTCGCCATGCTGCTGCGCAAGAAGGGCCGCCAGCCGCTGCTGGTGGCCTGCGACCTGCAGCGCCCCGCCGCGGTGCAGCAGCTGCGGGTGCTGGGCGGGCAGGCTGGCGTGCCCGTCTACGCGCCGGTCGAGTCGGGCGACCCGGTGGCGGTGGCCGACGACGCGCTGCCCGAGGCGCGGCGCCTGGGCGCGGGCGTGGTGATCGTCGACACCGCCGGGCGCACGAACGTCGACGAGGTGATGATGGCCCAGGCCGCGGCGATCAAGGCCGCCGTCGATCCCGCAGAGACGCTGTTCGTCATCGACGCGATGACCGGTCAGGAAGCCGTCACCGTCGCCAAGGCCTTCCAGGAAGCGGTGGACTTCACCGGCGTCATCCTGTCCAAGCTCGACGGCGACGCGCGCGGCGGCGCGGCGCTGTCGGTCGCCGAGGTCACCGGGCGGCCGATCAAGTTCGCCTCGGTGGGAGAGAAGCTCGACGAGTTCGAGGCTTTCCATCCCGACCGCATGGCGGGCCGCATCCTCGGGATGGGTGACGTCCTGACGCTGATCGAGAAGGCCGAGGAGGTCTACACCCAGCAGCAGGCCGAGGATGTGCAGGCCAAAATGCTGGCCGCGCGGTTCACCCTGGAAGACTTCCTCGACCAGCTGCAGCAGATCAAGAAGATGGGGCCCCTGCAGAGCCTGCTGGGCATGCTGCCGGGCATCGGCAAGCAGCTGCGTGACGTCGAATTGGACGACGGCCAGCTCAAGCAGGTCGAGGCGATCATCCAGTCCATGACCCCGCAGGAGCGGCGCAACCCCAAGATCCTCAACGGCAAGCGCAAGAAGCGCATCGCCCGGGGCTGCGGGCGTTCGGCGCAGGAGATCAACGAGTTGCTGCGCAGCTTCGAGCAGATGCAGAAGCTCATGCGCCAGTTGGGCGGCGCCGGGCCCATGAAGGGAATGCGTCAGCTCAAGAACATGCCACAGCTGGAGGAGCTGGCGGCGCACGGGGTTGGCGGCCTGTCCGGCAGCGGCCGGCCCGGCACTGGCCTGGGCGCAGGCATGGCTTCCGGCCCCGCCAAGCCCAGGCCAAAGAGCGTGCCGCAGCGTAAGAAGAAAAAGAAGAAGCGCCGCTGACGCCCGTCCAAGGCGGCGCAACGGTCGTGTCAGCACGAGGTCTCGCCTCCGGGCGCTGGCGCGCCCTGCGGTCCTCAGCCCCAGCCCAGGTCGTGCAGAGCGTCTTCGGGAATGCCCATGTGGTGGGCCAGCTCATGGACGACGGTGACCTTGACCTCGTCGACGAGTTCCTGCTCGTCGGCGCACAGGCGGCACAGCGGCAGGCGGTAGATGGCGATCCGGTCGGGCAGCACCGCGGCGTAGTCCCAGCGGTCGGTGAGGGGGATACCCTCGTACAGGCCCAGCAGCTCCGGATCGTCAGGATGCTCGTCGGCGACGACCACGGCGACGTTGTCGAAGCGCTCCCAGAGGTCGTCGGGCAACTCGTCGAGAGCCTGACCGACCAGTTGTTCGAAGCGTTCCTCGGGGATCGGCTCCATCGCCGGAGTGTAGTCGCGGGCGCGACCGGCGCTGCGCTATCCTCCCCGTGCAGGCCCGCCGCTGGCGGGCTGTTTCGGGTGCGTGCGGTCGCGCCGCCCCGCACAACCCGTCCACATAGCCGTCCACACAGCCGTCCACACAGATCGGGGTGGGGGCGCCGGGACATCCGGCGGCACCGCAGACGTGTGCCGGCCACGTCGCAGGAGAAAGGTCCATCGCCTCATGGCTGTGAAGATGCGCCTCCGGCGCGAGGGCAAGAAGAAGCAACCCTTCTACCGCGTCGTCGTGGCCGACGCCCGGTCCCCGCGCGACGGGCGCTACATCGACGACCTGGGCTACTACCAGCCGCTGCACGACCCCTCGACCGTGCACATCGACCGGGAGCGCGCCCTGTACTGGCTGCGCAACGGTGTCGAGCCCACCAACGCGGTCGTCAACCTCCTGCGCATCGAGGGCATCTGGCAGGAGTTCCGGCCCCAGGCGGCCGGCGGCGTCCGGCAGCGACGCGGCGACGTCCCCGACAGTGTGGTCGAGCAGGCCCGGGAAGAGGTCACCCAGCCCCAACCAGGGCCGCCTGAGGAGACCGGGGCCATCCCCGAGGAGCAGTCGTCGTGATGGCCGAGGAGGTCCTCGAGTACCTCGCCAAGTCCCTGGTCGACCACCCCGAGTCCGTGTCTGTGACCACCGTGGAGGACGAAGACGGCGAGACCGTCCTCGAGTTGCGGGTGCATCCCGACGACATGGGCAAGGTCATCGGCAAACGCGGCCGCACGGCCAAGGCGGTCCGCACGGTGGTCAAGGCCGCCGCCACCCGCGAGGGCAGCTCGGCCACCGTCGAGATCGTCGAGGAACCCTGACCGCCGGACGCCGGCCCACGGCAATGGACAGGTTCGACCCACCCCCGGCGGCGCCTGCGG
>DASZOD010000230.1:0-12570 GCA_035550935.1 Egibacteraceae bacterium
GGCCCGCGCCAGGTCGGCCGCGGGGGAATGGCGGGCGGGGTGCTCGTCGGCCTTCACGGCGTGTGCTCCTGTTGGCTCGGTGCCGCGTGCACCTGGGGATCTGCCGACGAAGCCTAGCAGCGGCGGGGTGCGATCGCGGGCGCTGCCGGGCTCGGCGACGGCTGCGATCGCGCCGCGGCGCTGGCCTTGACGGGAGCGGCCGGCCGGCGGACACTCCGCGGGGCTTCATGCCCGCGGCCGCGCCATCCTCGTTCGGTCATAGGGGGGACGCAGGTGGTCACAGGTCCGCGATCAGCCGGCTCGCGCACGTTGGCCCGGGGACTGGCGGTGCTGCAGTCGCTTGGTACGACGACCGACGGTGCCACCGTCGCAGAACTGGCGGGCGCCACCAGCCTGGACCGTGCGGTGCTCTACCGCTTGCTGGAGACGCTCACCGAGTCCGGTTTCGTGGTCCGCGACCCCGAGACCCGTCGCTTCCACCTGGGGGTGGCCCTCGTCGAGCTCGGCGCCCGCGCCAGCCGCAGCCTCGAGGTCCGTCGGCTGGCCCTGCCAGGCATGCGCGCGCTCATGGACCAGGTGCGCGAGGCCGTCTGCCTGGCGGTCCGGGACCGCCAGGACGTCGTCGTGGTCGACCGGGTCGAGCCGCCCGGGCTGTTCGTTCGGGTCGGCTACCACGCGGGCTTTCGCCACCCTCTCTCCGTCGGCGCACACGGCCGGGCGCTGCTGGCCTTCCTGGACCCGTCCGACCGCAGCCTCATCGCCGAGCGCCATCCCGCGCTGGGCACGGAACTGGAGGTGTGCCGGGCCCGGGGGTTCGCGGTGTCGGCCGACGAGCTCGAGCGGGGCGCGGCGGGCGTGGCCTCCCCGATCCTGGACCGGGCCGGCCGCCCGATCGCCAGCGTCGGCATCGTCGCCCCCTCGCCGCGGCTGCCCGACCCCGCGACGCTCGGCCCGCAGGTCCGATCGCTGGCCCTGGAGGTGTCCCGGCGGCTGGGTTTCGCCGGCAGCTGAGAGCGGCAGCAGGCGCGGCCAAGGGCCGGGCCGGAGGCCTACAGAGCCTGGACGATCAGGAATCCCAGGTACAGGCCGAGCGCGGTGCCCAGCAGCAGCAGCAGCAAGCCACCCAGCAGGCGTAGCGCCCGTTGGCCCATTGACAGGCCCGACCGGGCGCGCGGCGCTCGGACCCGCGCGGGCGTCGGCCGGCTGGCGGGCGGGGCACGCTCCGCCGAGGCTTCCGGTCCCCGCCCGGCAGCCTGGTCGGCCTGGACGACGGCGTGGACGTCGGTGAGGTCCTCGGTCGGGTCCTCGGTGCCGGCGGAGTCCGCCGCGGGCCGGCGGACCGGGACCACGGCCGCGTCCTCATCGGCGGCCGGCCGCGGCGGTGCCCACGAGGCCTCGAGGTCCGGGCCGGAAGGAACCATCTGCGGGGCGGGCGGAGCGGGTGCCGACCGGGGCTCGGCCGCCGGCGCGTCGGCGAGCACGACGGCCAGGATGCGCTGACCCATGTCCTGGGTCGGTGGCAGCCCCTCCAGGCGGCGGCGGCCCTTGCGCAGCGTCCGCGACAGCTCCGCACACTCGGGCCGGTCTGCGAGCGCCCTCTCCAGGTCGTCGGCGCGCGCGGCGTGGACCAGGCCGAGCGCCCAATCGCCGAGGTCGGCCAGATCCCAGCACTCCCAGCCACCGGGGCCATCGCCGGCATCCGCCTCCATCGACCCGGAGCCGGCTGCGGCCAGCGCCACGAGCGCCTCCAGCAGCGCCTCGGACGCCGCCTCGTCGTCCTGCGCGCCGGCGGGCACGCCGCGGTCGTGGGCCAGCAGCACGGTCCGTCGCTGCGCCGGGTCCAGCTGGCTCAGGGCCCGCTCGGCGGCGTCCAGGTGTCTGAGATCGGGTGCCGGCAGGTCGGGGACGAGCTCGGCCAGCGACGGGGAGGCCGGCGCCATCCCGCGCTCGCGCAGGTGGGCGGTCCCCAGCTCGAAGCAGCGGGCCCGGATCCAGCCTTCCAGCGGCTCGTCGTCGCGGGGGGGCTGCGCCCACAGCTCGGCGTAGACCGCGCGCAGCAGCGCCTCGACGTGTGACGACGACGACAGCAGGCGCCGAGCGCAGGCGTGCGCCGCGGCGATCGTGCGGTGGTAGGCCTCCGCCAGCGCCAGGGCGTCGCGTTCCCGCAGCGCCTCCAGGAGCTGCTCTTGGGAGCTGCGGCGGTGGTCCGGCAGGTCGGTACGCAACACGGCGATTCCCCCAGCACCCAGGACCGGGGACGGTCACGGGCCGTGACAGCCTAGCCGCAATGCTTCACCGCCAGCAGTGTGCAAACTGCAGTCACCATCAGTGAGCGTGCGACTCGGAGCGAAGCGTCGCGCGCCCACGTCCACGCGGCACACTGGAGGCGCGCGCGCTGCCGCGTGCGGGTGTCCGCTGGAGGGTATCTAGCACGCGCGTCGCGTCCCGCCTGGCCTGACAAGCGAGACGACCGTGGACCGTCAAACCCGATTTCGGCTGCTCGTCGCGGTGGCCGCCACCCTGCTGCTGTTCTGGGTGTTCAGCGGCCTGGAGGCCGGCAGCTCGGCGATCAGCTACTCAGCGTTTCGCGGCGCCGTCGAGGAGGGGCGCGTCGAGTCGGTGACCTTCATGGGTACCGCCGTGGAGGGCCAGTACACCGACGGGGAGCCGTTCACCAGCCAGGTTCCCGACGAGACGATCGTGGGCGAACAGGGCATCGAGCGCTTCCTGGCCGACCACGGCGTGGAGATCGCCGCTCGGCCCGAAAGCCAGGACTTCTTCGGTCTCGTCCTCGTCTACCTCCTGCCGCTGGTGCTCATCTTCGCCTTCCTGTGGTGGATGAACCGCCAGGCCCGCGGACAGCTCGGCGGCATCACCCAGATCGGCAAGTCCACCGCCAAGCTGCACCGACCCCATGAGCCCACCACCCGCTTCGACGACGTGGCCGGCTACAAGGAGGTCAAAGAGGAGGTCACCGAGATCGTGGCCTTCCTGCGCGAACCCGACCGCTTCCGCAAGGCCGGCGCCGAGGTGCCGAAGGGCATGCTGCTGGTCGGCCCACCGGGCACCGGCAAGACCCTCATCGCCCGGGCCGTCGCCGGCGAGGCCGGGGTGCCGTTCATCTCGGTGACGGGGTCGGACTTCATGGAGATGTTCGTCGGTGTGGGCGCCAGCAGGGTCCGCGACCTGTTCAAGACCGCCCGGGCCAACGCACCCTGCATCGTGTTCATCGACGAGCTGGACTCGATCGGCCGCAAGCGCGGCGCGGGGCTCGGGGGAGGCCACGACGAGCGCGAGCAGACCCTCAACCAGCTGCTGGGCGAGATCGACGGGTTCGAAGGCAGCGAGGGCGTCGTGATCATGGCGGCGACGAACCGGCCCGACGTGCTCGATCCGGCGCTGCAGCGCCCCGGCCGCTTCGACCGCCAGATCGTCGTGCCCCTGCCCACCCTGGAGGAGCGCGAGCAGATCCTGCGGGTCCACACCGAGGGCAAGCCCGTCGGTGAGGACGTGGACCTGCGCGTGCTGGCCCGGGGCACGCCCGGCATGAGCGGCGCGGATCTGAAGAACCTCGTCAACGAGGCGGCGCTCATCGCGGTGCGTGCCGGCTCCGACGTCGTCCGCATGCGCGACGTCGAGCAGGCCCGCGAACGCCACACCATCGGGCGGGAACGCTCGAGCCTGCGCCTGGACGAGGAGGAGAAGCGGGCGGTGGCCTACCACGAAGGCGGCCACGCGGTGGCGGCCTTCCTGGAGGAGGAAGCCGACCCGGTCCACAAGGTGACCTGCCTGCCGGTGGGCATGGCCTTGGGGGTGACCACCCAGCTGCCCATCGACGACCGCCACATCTACAAGCGCAGCTACCTGGACGCCAAGCTGAAGGTCATGCTCGGGGGCCGCGCCGCCGAGCTGGTCGTCTTCGGCCAGCCCACCACCGGAGGCCAGCACGACCTCGTGCAGGCCACCAGGCTGGCCCGCGCGGTGGTGCGCGAGTTCGGCATGAGCGACAAGCTGGGGCCGGTCGGCTACGGCGACGAGCGGCAGGTGTTCCTGGGCGAGGAACTCGCCCGCGGCCACGAGTACTCCGACGCCACGGCCGAGATCATCGACCAGGAGGTCCGCAAGATCCTGTCGTCCGCGCTGGAGCAGGTCTGCGCCCGCCTGCGGGAGCTGCGCCCCGGTCTGGACTCGCTGACCGACGAGCTCGTCGACAAGGAGTCACTGACCGGTCGGGAGGCGCTGGACGCCGTCCGCCGGGCTCTGCCTGCGGGCAAGCGCAGGCTGCTGCGCGGCAAGGCGTCGGTCAGCGAGGTCTCCGAGCCGGTCGAGGACGCCATCGACGAGCGCGACGAGGAACCCGCCGGCCGCAAGCGCGCCGGCGTCGCCTGACCGGCAGCGCGCGACCGGTGGACACGCTGGGCATCCTGGGCGGCACCGGCCCGCAGGGGCGCGGCCTCGGCCTTCGCCTCGCCAGGGCCGGGCTTGCCGTGGTGATCGGCTCCCGCGACCGCGAGCGCGCCCGGCAGGCCGCCGCCAAGCTGCGTGCCGGCGCCCCCGGCGGGGAGGTGCGCGGGGAGGCCAACCGCGACTGCGCCCGCGCCGACGTGGTCGTCGTCGCCGTGCCCTACGCCGCCCAGGCGCCGCTGCTGGCCGACCTGGCGGCGACCCTGGCCGGCAAGCTCGTCGTCAGCTGCGTCAACCCGCTGACCTTCGACGACCTGGGCCCCGTCCCGGTCGAGGTGGGCGACGGTTCGGCGGCCGAGGAAGCCCAGCGGCTGCTGCCCCACTCGCGGGTGGTCAGCGCCTTCACCGCGGTGTCGGCGCGACGACTGCTCGCCGACGGGCCGCTGGCCGACGACGTGCCGGTGTTCGGGGACGACGACGGCGCCAGAGCCCAGGTGGGCAAGCTGGCCGAGCGCATCCCCGGGCTGCGCTGGGTCGACGCGGGACCGCTGCGCCTGGCCGGATGCTGGGAGCGGCTCACCGCGGTGCTGCTGTCGATCAACGCCCGCTACCACATCCATGCGGGGGTACGCATCGACGGGCTGGGCTCCGGGTCCCGCGACGCTTGACAGTCAGGTGCTCAGCGGGACGCTGTGCTTGCGGCGGAACGCCGCGTCGTCGAGTTCGTCCAGGTCGTCCTCGAGGGCACGCTCGAACGTCCGAGCCTGCTTCTCGTCGGTGAAGGTCTGGGCCCACACCAGGCCGCCCGAAACCAGCGACTGCAGCTGCACGTCGAACATCGTGCCGTTGTAGCCGCCGCGCACGCGGGTCAGCACCCGGAAGTGACGCCGCGCCGAATCGCCCTTCATGGCTGGACACCTCGACTCGGGGGCGACGACGGCTTCGCGTCCCGCCCTCCCGAACAGGCATGCACGGTAACCGACGGCCCTGCCATTCCGCAACGTCCAACCCGGGTGGGGGCCTACACTCGGCACGCCGGCGAACGTCGGTGACCGGGACCTGTACGGCCGGCGAGCGACGGGAGACCGCAGGGGTGAAGGTCTACACCAGACGCGGGGACGACGGCACGACCGGCCTGCTGCACGGCGGCCGCGTCGACAAGCACGACCTGCGCACCGAGGCGTACGGCACCGTCGACGAGGCCGTGTCCGCGCTGGCCGTGGCACGCGCGGAGCTGGCGTCGACCGCTGACGGCGAGTGGCACGACCGGGTCCTGGAGGTCCAGCGCGAGCTGTTCGTTCTCGGCGCGCAGCTGGCGACCCGCGGCGAGCACTGGGACCGGCTGGTCGACGAGGTGTCCCGGGTGGCCCCCGCGATGGTGTCCCGGCTCGAGGAGCGCATCGACGCGCTGACCGAGCGCTACCCGCTGCCCGCCGAGTTCGTCGTGCCCGGCGGCGGACGCGCGGGCGCGGCGATCGACCTGGCCCGCGCGATCGTGCGCCGGGCCGAGCGCCGGGTCGTGCGCATGGCCCGCGCGGGCCTGCTGCCCGCGGACGCGCCGCTGCGCTACCTCAACCGTCTCTCGGACTACCTGTTCGTGCTGGCTCGCGCCGTCGAGGGCGGCCGCTACATCCCCCCCCGGCAGTGACCACGCGGCGCGGTGGCGGTCGGGGGCACGCTGTGGAGACCCGGGGGTTGTCGAGTCCGGGACGGGAGACGTCCTCGATTCGACAAGGCCCGGGTGACGGCGACGGCCGGGTCGGGGCCGAGCGGTGAGACTGTGCTGGGCGACGCCCAGCAGCCAGGTGCCGACTGATCGCCTGCGTGTCCCCACTGGACCAGCAGCATGTCTACCGATGAATAGGACCGCTCATGTGTCGAAGCATCAAGACGCTCCGTCCGCCGTTCAGCAGGACCGTCACCGACGACGACGTGCGGGCGGCCGCCACTCAGTACGTGCGGAAAGTCTCAGGTTTCCATCAGCCGGCGGCCCATAACGCAGAGGCCTTCGAGCGCGCAGTCGAGGACGTCACCCTGGCCACCCAGGCGCTCCTCGACCGCCTCGTCGTACGCGGACGCAAACCCCAGCGCACAGGAGGAGCCGACGGGCAGCGACCGCGCGCCAGCTGAGACGGTGGCCGAAGCGCGTAGCCCCCAGCTGCCCCATGGAACGCATGGCCGTGAATATGGGGCGGCCTTGGGAGTTGGCGCCCCGCCCCGTGGCTGTCGCGCACGGCGAGCGGGTATGCCCTGCGGTATCGAGCCGGTCGGAGGACACAGCGCCATGGATGCCAAGCGCGGTGCCCGCCGGTGGCTCGGACTCAAGCGAGCCACCGCCTCTGCGGGCCGTGTACACGCACCGGCGTGACCTCGCCTGCAACCACGGCTCCCGGGAGGATTGCCTGCCGCCGGCGCAGCGCTGGAGATCGGCGCGAGGGCGGTGAGCAGCAGGCGCCACGGGCGCGGAAGGAGGACCAATGGCGCGCAGCAAGCAGGAGATCCTCGACACCCTGATGGAGCGCTACGGGCGCACGTACGCGGAGGAGCTGGGTATCGATGTCGGCCGCAACACCCCTGGCCCGCTGTTCGAGCTGCTGGTGGCCTGCCTGCTGATGAGCGCGCGGATCAGCACCACCATCGCCCTCCGGGCGGGCCGCGCCCTGCTGCGCGACCATGGCCTGACCACCGCCGACAAGATGGCCGACGCCAGCTGGCAGGAGCGGGTCGACGCGCTGGGGGAGGGCGGCTACGTGCGCTACGACGAGAGCACCTCCTCCTACCTGGGTGAGACCTCCGAGTTGCTGGTGCAGCGCTACGACGGCGACCTGCGCAACCTGCGGGAGCAGGCCGGGCGCGACCCTGCCAAGCAGCGTCGGCTGCTCAAGGAGTTCAAGGGCCTGGGTGACGTCGGCGTGGACATCTTCTTCCGCGAGGTGCAGGTGGCGTGGGAGGAGCTGTACCCCTTCGCCGACGACCGTGTCCTCGGGGCGGCCAAGCGGCTCGGCCTGGGCTCGTCGGTCGACGACCTCACCGGCGTCGTCGACAGGGCCGACTTCGCCCGGCTGGTGGGGGCGCTCACCCGCGTCCACGTCGACGACCGCTACGACGAGGTCCGCACGGGTCACCAGGCCGAGGGCGAGAGCGTGCCCACCGATCTGCAGCACAAGACGAAGGCCGAGCTGTACGAGCAGGCGCGCCAGCAGGACGTCCCCGGCCGCTCCAAGATGTCCAAGGACGAGCTGATCCAAGCGCTGGCCGAGGACTGACGGCCAGGCCGGCAGCAGTCTGGCCTGCCGGCGCTGCGCGCCCTGCGGTCCTCAGTAGCTGTGCTCGGGCCCCGGGTAGTCGCCGGAGGCGACCTCGGCCTGGAAGGCCTTGGCCGCGTCGGCGATGGTGGAGCGCAGGGCGGTGTACTGCTTGACGAAGCGCGGCAGCCGCCCCGCGCTCAGCCCCAGCAGGTCGTGGATGACGAGCACCTGGCCGTCGGTGTGGGGACCGGCGCCGATGCCGATCGTGGGCACCGCCACCGCCTCGGTCACCGCCCGGCCCAACTCGGCGGGGACGCACTCCAGCACGATCGCGAATGCCCCGGCCTCGGCCAGGGCCTGCGCGTCGCCGACGATGCGGGCGGCGTCGTCGTCGCGGCGTCCCTGGACCGGGTAGCCGCCGAACTGGTTGATGCTCTGGGGAGTGAGCCCCAGGTGGCCCATCACCGGCACGCCCAGGCCGGTCAGCCGCGCGGTGAGCTCGACGACCGGGCCGGCGCCCTCGAGCTTCACGGCGTGCGCGCCACCCTCCTTGAGGAAGCGCCCGGCGTTGCGCACCGCCTCGTCGGAGGAGGCCTGGAAGCTCAGGAACGGCATGTCGCCGACCACCAGCGCACGCCGGGCCCCGCGGCGCACCGCCCGGGTGTGGTGCAGCATCTCGTCGACGGTGACCGGCACCGTCGACTCGTAGCCGAGCCCCACCATGCCCAGGCTGTCGCCCACGAGCAGGACGGGGATGCCGGCTTCGTCCAGCGTCTGGGCCGTCGGGTAGTCGTAGGCGGTCAGCATCGCGAAACGCTCGCCGCTCGCCTTGTAGGCGCGCAGGTCGTGGATGGTCACCGGCCGGTCGGCCGTAGGCACGCTCATGAGATCACGCTCCTGCCTGCCGGCCCGGTCGCGGCGGGCGCGACGCTGACGGGTCCAGCGGCGCTGCCGAGTGTAGATGCCGCTCTTCGCCGCAGCCGCCGGCGCCGGGCTACGATCCGGCGCGGGATGTCGACACGCTGGCAAGCGGGTGGCTGACCGACTGGCGCGTTACTCCTGGCTCGAGGCCGACGAGTGCCTGGATCCACCCTGTTTCGACGTCGGGGGGATGCCGAGCGCGCGTGACCTTCTCGTGGACGTCGCCGACCGCTGGCACCTGCTGACCGTTTCGACGGATGGAGGAAGCGCCGGGTGCGGGTCGTGCTCCAGCGGGTGACGAGCGCCGAGGTCCACGTCGACGAACGCCTCGTCGGCGGGATCGCCCTTGGGCTGGTCGCCCTGGTCGGCGTCGGCCAGCGCTCCACCCACGCCGACGCCGCCTGGCTGGCGGCCAAGACCGAGGCCATACGCATCTTCGCCGACGAGCGGGGGCGCATGAACCGCTCGGTCGCCGAGGTCGGTGGGGCAGTGCTGGCGGTCAGCCAGTTCACGCTGTACGGCGACGCGCGCAAGGGCCGCCGACCGTCGTTCGTCGCCGCGGCGGCCCCAGAGACCGCGCAGCGCCTCTACGACGCGTACTGTGCAGGACTGACCGTGCCGGTGGCCCACGGCGTGTTCGGCGCGCACATGGTGATCAGCCTCGTCGCCGACGGGCCGGTCACCATCCAGCTCGAACGCGAGACCGGACACTGAGGGCAACGTTCACGGCGTCCAGGCCTGGGTGATCGGCAGGCGGCGGTCCTTGCCGAACGCCCGGGCGGTGATCTTGATCCCGGGCGCAGCCTGGCGGCGTTTGTACTCGGCGCGGTCCACCATCCTGGCCACCTCTCGCACGAGGGCCTCCTCGTAGCCGGACCCGACGATGTCCGCGACCGAGCGGTCCTGTTCGACGTAGGCCTCCAGGACCGGGTCGAGCACCTCGTAGGGCGGCAGGCTGTCGGTGTCGCGCTGGCCGGCCCGCAGCTCCGCCGACGGGGGCTTGTCGATGATCGCGGTCGGGATCACCTCGCCCGCTTCGCCGTCGTGGCTGGGGGGCTGGGCGTTGCGCCAACGGGCCAGCTCGTAGACGAGCGTCTTGGGGACGTCCTTGAGCACCGCGAAGCCCCCGGCCATGTCGCCGTACAGGGTGGCGTAGCCCACCGCGTACTCGCTCTTGTTGCCGGTGGCCAGCACGATGTCGCCGAACTTGTTCGACAGCGCCATGAGCAGGATCCCGCGGATGCGTGACTGGATGTTCTCCTCGGCCACGCCCGGCTCGGTGTCGGCGAAGGGCTCGGCCAGCGCGTCGTCGAAGGCGGTCATGACGCGCTCGATCGGCAGCTCCAGCGCGGCGACGCCCAGGTTGTCGATGAGCTGCTTGGCGTCGGTGACCGAGCTCTCCGACGAGTACGGCGACGGCATCACCACGCAGGTGACCGCGTCGGCTCCCAGCGCGTCCACGGCGACCACCGCGGTCATCGCCGAGTCGATCCCGCCCGACAGGCCCACCAGGGCCCGTTGGAAGCCGTTCTTGCGCACGTAGTCGCGGGTGCCCAGCACGAGCGCGGCGTAGACCTCCGCCAGCGGGTCCAGCCGGGCCTCGTCGCCCGCCAGCGCGCCGCCGGCCCGCTCGCCCAGGGGCAGGTCGGCCAGCACCAGGTCCGTGGCGAACTGCGCGCCGCGGGCGGTGACCTGGCCGTGGGGACTCATGACGAACGAGTCGCCGTCGTAGACGAGCTCGTCCTGGCCCCCCACCCGGTTGACGTAGACCACCCACGCTCCCGAGGCGCGGGCGTGGCGAGACGCCCACTGCTCGCGCTCGGCGCGCTTGCCGCGGCTGTAGGGGCTGGCGTTGAGGTTGAGCACCACCCGCGCGCCGGCCTCGGCGGCCTCGTCGACCGGCCCGCCGTCGCCCCACATGTCCTCGCAGATCGTCACCCCCACGCACGTCCCGCCGGCCTGGAAGGTCACCGTCCGGGTGCCGGCGTGGAAGTAGCGGGCCTCGTCGAACACCCCGTAGTTGGGCAGGCGGTGCTTGCGGTAGACGGCCTCGACCCGCCCGCCGCGCAGCACCGCGGCGGCGTTGCCCAGCGGCGGGTACGAGGTCGCCTTGCTGGTGATCGCCCGCGGCGGCTCGTCGACGCCCTCCAGGTCCTCCACGAAGCCGACGACGAGTGGCACCGGCCCGGTCTCGGCCGCCAGGCGCCGCAGCGCGTCGGCGCAGGCGGCGACGAAGGCGGGCTTGAGGAGCAGGTCCTCGGGAGGGTAGCCGGGGAGGTCCTGCTCTCCGGTCACGACCAGGTGGGCCCCGGAGCCGACGGCGCCCGCGTACGCCTGGCGGATGGCGTCGGCGTTGCCGTCGACGTCGCCGACCATCGGGTTGAGCTGGGCCAGCGCGACCCGCATCGGGGTCTCCTTTTACACGTCAGAAACACTAGGGCAACGAGCCAGAAAGCCCCCGTGCCTACCGTCCGATCCTACCGGCGGGCCTACCTTGCCGGACGTCTGCGACCAGGGAGGCGAGAGCATGCGACGGAAGCTCGCGGTGGCGGGGGCGGTGCTTGCGGTCATGGCGCTGGCGGCGCCAGCCTACGCCCAGGACGCCGAGGTGACGGCCGAGTCGGTGCAGGCCAACCTCGACGTGATCTTTCTGGGCATCGCGGCTGCGCTGGTGTTCTTCATGCAGGCGGGGTTCGCGATGCTCGAGTGCGGCTTCGTGCGCTCGCGCAACGCCGCCAACATCGTCATGAAGAACCTCATGGACTTCTGCGTCGGCGGCCTGGCCTACTTCGCGGTCGGCTTCGCGATCATGTACGGAGCCCAGGTCGCGGGGCTGTTCGGCACCGACGGGTTCTTCCTCACCGGCTTCAGCGCCTACGAGCCGGTGACCGGAGGGTCGTTGGAGATCGACTTCCTCTACCAGGTGGTGTTCGCGGCCACCGCCGCCACCATCGTGTCCGGAGGCGTGGCCGAGCGCATGAAGTTCTCCGGCTACCTGCTGATGTCGCTGACGATGACCGCGCTGATCTACCCGGTGATCGGCGCCTGGAAGTGGGGCGGGGGCTGGCTTGACGCGCTGGGCTTCTACGACTTCGCCGGCTCCACCGTGGTGCACCTCACCGGCGGGGTGGCGGCGCTGACGGGCGCGCTGATCCTCGGGCCGCGCCTGGGCAAGTTCGTCGGCGGCAAGGCCAACGCCATCCCCGGCCACAGCGTCCCCTTCGCCGTGCTGGGCACGCTCATCCTGTTCCTGGGCTGGTTCGGGTTCAACGGCGGCTCGGTGCTCGCCGCCGACGGAGCGGCGGTCGCCGCGGTATGGCTGACCACCCTGCTGGCCGGCTGCGCGGGCGGACTGGCGGCGACCGGGTACACCTGGAGGCGCTTCGGCAAGCCCGACGTGGGCATGGCCTGCAACGGCGTGCTGGCCGGGCTGGTGGGGATCACCGCCGGGGCCGACCGGGTGGACAACTTCGGCGCGATCGGCATCGGACTGGTCTGCGGCGTGGTCGTGGTCATGTCGGTGGTGCTGATCGACAGGCTCAGGATCGACGACCCGGTGGGGGCCTTCTCCGTCCACGGCACCTGCGGTGCGCTGGGGACCATCTGGGTGGGTCTGGCGGCGACCGGGGTCGCCGGTGACGGCGCCTACGGCGCGGGGCTGTTCTACGGGGGAGGCCTCGGGGCGCTCGTGGACCAGGTGGTCGGCGTGCTCGCCGCGACGGCGTGGGTGGCCGGCGCATCCGCGGTGGTCTTCCTGGCCATCAAGGCGACCGTCGGGCTGCGGGTCTCGGAGACCGAGGAACTCGAGGGCCTCGACATCCACGAGCACGGCATGTACGGCTACCCGGAACTGGCGCTCGGCACCCAGGCGTTCCCCGGCGGGCCGCGCACCGCCTCCACCGGCGTCGTCGCGGGCCAGCAGGCGACCGATCAGCGTAGGGCGGTCCTGCAGGAGTGACGCCGCCGGGCTCGTCGGCCACGGCCGGAGCCCCGGCCG
>DASZOD010000231.1:0-5518 GCA_035550935.1 Egibacteraceae bacterium
TGGACTGGATGTACGTGGCCACGCCGCTGTGGGTCTACGGCGTCTGTGTGCTGGCGCTGTTCGGCGCGGGGCGGACCGAGTTCACCGGCAACCCGGTCTCGTTCTTCTTCCGACAGATCTCAGACAGCCTGCAGCGCCTGACCGGCTTCCCCGGGTGGTCGATGGCCGGGGTGCTGTCAGGCCTGATGATGCTGCTCATCGCCGTGCTCGGCTTCTACTGGGACGTGGCCTGGCACATCGACCACGGCCGCGACGAGCAGCTGTTCACGCCATCCCACGTGATGATCGTGGTCGGCCTCGCCGGCCTGGTGTTCGCGGCCGCGGTCAGCGCCGTCTTCGCCACGCTGGAGCGAGCCGGGGTCGGCTTCTCGGCGCTCGGCCTCCGCGTCCCCTGGTCGGCGCTGAGCCTTGGGGTCATGGGCGCCGGGGCGTTGGGCGCCTTCCCGCTCGACAACCTCTGGCATCAGGCCTACGGGCTTGACGTCACCCTGTGGAGCCCAACCCACCTGCAACTGGTCGGTGGCGGGGCCCTGGCGACCCTGGCCGTGTTGCTGATGATCGCCGAGGCGCTGCCCGGCGCCCGTCCAACCGCCGTCGGCCGAGCGGTCATGGTCATGGCGGCCGGTGCGGCCCTGGTGGGCATGACCACGTTCCAGGGCGAGTTCGACTTCGGCGTGCCCCAGTTCCAGGTGGTCTACCTGCCGATCCTGATCGCGGCCGCGGCAGCCTTCACCCTGGTGTTTGCCCGCTTCGCGCTCGGGCGTTGGGGCGCGCTCAAGGCCACCGCCTTCTACCTGCTCCTACGCGGCCTGATCGCGCTGGTGGTCGCGGTCGCCCTCAACCACACCTTCCCCCGGTTCCCGCTGTACCTGCCCAGCGCCCTTGCGGTCGAGGCCGCCGCGGTGACCCTGGGCACCGGCCTTCGCCTGCGCTTCGCCCTCGCCGCCGGGGCCCTGGTGGGGACGGTGGGGCTCGCCGGGGAGCTGGCCTGGACCGTGCTGTCCGGCTACGGGCCGTCCTCTCCGGCGCTGCTGCCCAAGATCGCCGTCCTGGCGCCCGCCGCCGCCCTCGCGGGGGCGATGCTCGGCGCCGGGCTAGGCCGGGCCTTCTCCGCGGGCCAGCAGCGCATCCCCGCGGCGGGCCTCGTCCTGGCCGGTGTCGTGCTCGCCGCCGCCCTCGCCGTCCCCCTTCCCCGCAGCGTCGGACGCGTGCAGGCGGCGGTCCGCCTGGATCGCACCGACGGCATGGCCCGCGTCGAGGTCCAGCTGCATCCGCCCGATGCTGCCCGCGACGCCACGGCGTTCGCCGTCTCCTCCTGGCAGGGCGGCGGCCGTGTGACCGCGGCGCTCACGCCGGTCGGGCCCGGCCGCTACGTGTCCTCCCAGCCAGTGCCCGTCAGCGGGCGCTGGAAGACCGTGGTAGCCCTGAACCGGGGCGACGAGGTGATGGCGGCCCCTGTGCACCTCCCCGCCGACCCCGACATCGGCGCCGCGGCTATCCCCGCGGTCCCCGAACGGCGGGTCTCGTTCGTGCGCAACACCGACCTGCTGCTGCGGGAAGCCCATGGCGGCCCGCCCTTGCCGGCGGCCCTGGCCTATGGCGGGTGGGGCGCCTCGGTGGCCCTGTGGGTCGGTCTCATGGCCGTGACCGCAACGCGCGCGCAGGGTCGTCACCGCCACGACGCCTCAGGCCAGCCCGCACGGACTGAGCGACCATCAAGCCCTGGCAGGGCGCTTGGCACCCCGCCGGATGCGGCTGCGGCGGGGCGCTCATATGGCCCGGGCACGTAGCCGCGCCACACCGGCGCGGACAGGAAGTCGTTCCACCGACGCCCGGTCGCATCGGCGACCCGCCAACCGCTCAGCGGGGCCTGCCCCGCGGCAGGGGACCCTTGGGCAGCGGCACATCGGAGCCGCCAAGGGCCGACAGGCGGGTGTCGAGCGCGCCGATGCCTCTCGCCTTGAGCGCCCGCGGCAGGCGGGCCAGGTGGACCTGCAGCCGTCCCAGCGGCACCTGGCCCTCGCGGTCGCCGACGCTGACCTCGTGCACCGGGGTGTCGCCGGCGACGCGGGCCACCTTGCGCCGCTCCTGGCGCAGCAGCGACCCCACCCGTGCCGGTGCGCCCTCGCCCACCAGGATCACCCCGGGGCGCCCCACCACCCGGTGGACGAAGTCCTGCTTGCGGGTGAACGCCACCGCTGGGGTCACCCGCCAGGGACCGCGCATCCCCTGCAGCACCGCCGCCGCAGCGCCGGGCCGGCCCTCGATGGAACCCAGCGCCACCGCCGTGGTGCGCCGGCCGAACACGGCCACGCCCCCCAGCAGTGCCAGCGGCACACCGACGGCCAGACCGGCGACCAGCTGGCCGAGCAGCGCGCCGATCACTCCGCAGACCAGCAGGGCGGCCAGCGCCACCGCGGCCATCAGGGGCACCAGCCTGCGGTCGGCCTCGCGGGTCTTGCTGAAGGCCAGGCGCAACCTGCGCAGCCGCTCGCGGCGCGACACCCTGGCATCCGGGCTCATGGGCGCATGCTAGCCCTCCCCCGGGCCCGCCGGTCGGGCCGCGGCCGACCAGGTCGCCGGTCCTGACACCCCTAGCGCGGCGGCGGGGGCAGCAAGGGCCGGCGCTCGCACACGAACAGCGTGCCGGCGGCCACGCACAGCGGGATCGCCAGCAGGTTGAGCAAGGGCACCGCCAGCAGCGCCACGCACGCCAGCCCGAAGCCGGCGCTGGCGGGCAGCGCCCGCCGGACGTAGGCAAGCTTGGCGCGGAACGTCCACCGGCGGCGCTCGAGCGGACCGTCGAAGAAGTCCAGGCAGGACACCAACGCCCCCAGCCCCAGCCCACCGGCGGCGGCGACCAGCTGACCGGCCACGGGCAGCAGGTTGGCCAGCAGCAGTCCCAGGCCCACCGTCGCGACCAGCGCCAGCTTGCGCGCCTCGAAGCCCAGCGCGCGTCCCAGGTCGCCGACCACGCCGCGCGCGGTCAGCGGCTGCGCGGGAGCGGGCGCTCCCAGCAGCATGGTCTCCAGCCGCTCGGACAGCCTGCCGTACCACGGCGCGCCCAGCACGATGCCCAAGCGGGCGAGCAGGAGACCCACCACGACCAGCAGCGACACGACGACCGCCAGCCGCAGGACGGCGCCCAGCAGGGCCGCCGGGCCGGTCAGGCCGGCCACCAGCCGGTCGACCGCGCGCAGCCCCGCCATCAGCAGCACGGTGTACAGCACCGCGGCCACGACCAGGTTGACGAGGATGGGCACGGCGACGTAGCGCCACAGCCGCGGCGTGGCGCGCAGGACTCCCAGGGCGCGCAGCGGATAGGCCGCGCCGTGCAGCAACGCGATCACCGCGCCGCCAGCGTAGGGCGCGGGCAACCAGGGTCGGGCGCGCCGGGCGGTCTGCGCTGACCCGGGCCGCTCCTGACCGCACGCGGCGCCTACACTGCGCCGGTGAGCGACGACCCGCCGCCGCAGGCGCCGCCAGCCGAGGTGACGCCTCGGCAGCTCGTCGCCTTCGTCGACGAGGCCCGCGCGCAGGAGGCGGCGCGCGACCGGGCGCGGGAGCGTTGGCTGCGCCAGCAAGCCGCCGAGTCGGCGCAGCTGACCGGCCTGCTGCTGGCCGCGGCCGAACGCGGCACCCGGGTGGCCGTGCGGACCGCCTCGGGGCGGACCCATCAGGGCCAGCTCGTGGCCGTGGGGGCCGATTTCTGCGGCTTGGTCACTGACGCCGCCGTGGAGACCTACATCGCCACAGCCGCGATCACCACCGTGCGGGCCGAGGTGGGCATCGAAGCGGTGCCCGCCCAGGACGAACGCCGTCCCAGCCTCGACCTGCTGCTGGCCGAGCTGCTCGCCCAGGAGGCTCCCGAACGGCCCCGGGTGGCGCTGGCGCTGGCCGGCGACCCCGAGCCGGTGGTCGGCAGCCTGCGGGCGGTCGGCGTCGACGTGGCCACCGTCGCGCTGGACAGGGACCGGCGGGAACTGCTGTACGTGCGCCTGGACGCGGTGACCGAGGTGTCGTTCCCGCCACGCTGACGCTCGGCGGCCGTCGCACCGGCAGGGGACTGCCCCCGTCCACGCCGAAGCCTGGATGCCCTTACCGGCGCAGCCCGAAGCGGCCACGGCGAAGGCGCCAAAGTTCCACTGAAACATGCCAGCAGTTCACCTACAGTGAGGCGGAACGGCGACCGATACCAACTCCAGGATCCCCCAGCCGGGGGATGTCCGCGCGGCGGCCCACCGTTGCGGGAGAGTGAATGTGGACACGCGGGACATCGGTGCGGCCCAGCGGCGGCGACCTCAGACGCTGGCGGCGGTCGTCGCCCTGGCCCTGATCGTGGCCGTCGGGCCGTTCGCCGTCGCAGGGCTGCGCCTGGACGACCTCGGCCGCGCCGTGGGGCGGGCCCGTGAGACCGTCGTCTCCACCATCGAGACGATCCTGGGGCCCCGCATCGTCCCCGGCGAGCCCAGGCGGCAGGCGGATGCTCGGGCACCAGCCGCGCCAGCGTCCCGGCCGGTTGCGGTGGCGCCCCCGGCGACGCCCCCTGCCGGCGCGACCGCCGACCCGGGACCGCCGGCCGAGCCGGCGCCCGCGTCGCGCGTCCCCGACGCCCGCGGTGGCCGAGGGTCCCTGCCGGACTCCACGCTGCGCCCGGTACCCGACCCGGGAATGCAGCCGCCGCCCGCGCCGCAGCCCGACGAAGGCTCACTGCTGGAGAGCCTGCTCGGCCTGCTCGACGTGTTGCCCTCGGTCGTGTTGGGCGACGCCGAGGACACCCCGGAAGCGACCGGCGGCCCGCAGGAGACCTCCGGGCCGGGCGAGGCGGCGCTCAATGCGGTCCCGGAGACGGTCGAGCCGCTGCTCGGCCAGTCGACCGACGCCGAGCAGGTCCCGGCTGGCGGGCTGGCCCCCCAGGTCTCGGCCCAGGTGGCGCTGCCCCAGCCGCCGTCGGCGGCGGCGACCGGCCCCTCCGAGGAGGCGACTGCCCAGCCGCCGGTGAACGTCCGCCAGTTCCCGGCGCCCGGCATCGGCAGCAAGCCGGCACCCGGGGGGACGCTCTTCCAGCCTGAGGGGTAGAGGCACCGGCCGGGTCGTTGCCACCATGAGACCCCTGCGCGCCGACTCCTCAGCGTGGCTTTATCATCACTATTGGGGATGAGCACACGCTCGCGCAGGGCCATTGTGGAGCAAGGCAGGACAGCTGGGTCGGAGCGGGCGAGGAGCTGGTGGTGATGTGGCAGGTGGTGTGGATCTTCGTGTTCACGGCGGTCGTCGCCTGGCTCGAGGTCACCAGCCGCCCCGCCGCCGGGGGCCTGCCCTCCGACGCCGCGCTGTGGGCTGAGCTGGAGGCGCTCGAGCAGCGGGACGCTGGATGGCACCCGACGGTACGCCGAAGCCGGCGCCTGCCGCCGGTGCTCACGCTGACCGCGGCGGCGGCCACGGTCGTGGTGGCGCTGAGCGACTTCTTCGCTGGCCAGGCGGGCGGCTCCGAGCAGACGCCCACCCGCGCGTAGAC
>DASZOD010000232.1:0-2101 GCA_035550935.1 Egibacteraceae bacterium
CACCGGGGGTCGGGGGCGGGGGCGCGTCGGCGGTCAGCGCCGCCACCTCCTGGCGCAGGCTCTCGTTCTCCTCGGCCAGACGCTGGATCTGCTCGTCCTTGTCGGAGACCTCGGACTGGGGCACGCCGCTGGGCGCGGCGCAGTAGCCGAGCAGGAACATGATCACGGCGCCCACGAGGAAGAAGGCGACCCGGCCCCACAGGATGCGCCCGCCGAACTCGTCCGCGGGTTCGTACTCGTAGGCCATGTCGCCACTCAGTATTCACGATCGGCGCTCGCAGCACATATTCTCGACGACGGGCCCGAGCCGACCGAGGACGCCGCCATGTTGGACCGCGAGTGGGTGTCGATCGTCGACGCCGGGGATCCACATCAGCGCTACGTCTTCGACGTCAGCTTCCTGCTCAGCTCCTACGCCTGTGTCTACGGCCGCGGCTGCCCCGGGATCGACGGGGGGTCGGCGGACCTGGGCTGCTGCCGCTTCGGCGCCCACTACGTCGACGAGGACGACCGGCGGCGGGTCGAGGCGATGGTCGAGGTGCTCGGCGAGGAGCACATGCAGTACCACGCACAGGCCCGGCGCAGCGGCGTGACCGCCAACGTCCCCGGCGGCGAGCGTCGTACCCGGGTCAGGGACGGCGCGTGCATCTTCCTCAATCGCTCCGACTGGCACGCGGGCCCCGGTTGCGCCCTGCACCAGTACGCGGCGGCGCGCGGCGAGCACCACATGACCTACAAGCCGGAGGTCTGCTGGCTCGTGCCGCTGCGCCGGGAGGTCACCGAGGGCACCGCCGACGACGGCGAGCCGCTGTGGACCACGACGATCACGTCCTTTGACCGGGGGGCCTGGGGACCCGGCGGCGCCGACTTCGCCTGGTGGTGCACCGACTCGCCCGAGGCCTACGTGGAGTCGCGTCCCCTGTACCGGTCGATGGAGGCCGAGCTGCGGGCGATGAGCAGCGACGCGGTCTACGACGAGCTGGCCTGCTACCTCGACCAGCGCCGCGCTCGCGCCCGCAAGCCGCTGCCGTTGTTCAGACGCTGACCGGGGGCAGTCGGCACGGCGCGGTCAGCGCCGGCCGCCGGGCAGGTCGTCGGGCCGGTTGAGGTTGCGCGCGAAACGCCCCGAAGGGTCGGCCGGTGCCCACTGGCCGGGCTCGCCCACCTGGGCGCCCAGCGCCCGGGCGGCCTCCCCCACCGAGTAGTGACCGGCGGCCAGCCGGGCCCGCAGCGCCGGGGCGGCCGCGCCGGCCCAGACCGCGTGCAACGGCTGCAGGCGCCCGTCGGCGCGCGCCACCACCGCCGGCTCGCCCTCCCAGCGCTCGGCCAGCAGCCGCAGCACCGGCGCGCTGGCGTGGGGCATGTCCACGGCGACGACCGCCACCAGCGGGTGCGCGGCGCGCTCCAGCCCCGCCACCAGCCCGCCCAGCGGTCCTGCGCGGGCGGCCGCGTCGGCGACCTGCGGCAGCCCCAGCCACCCCAGGCGGCGACCGTCGCCGCTGGCGACGACGACCTCCGCACACAGGCTGGCCAGCACGCGTGTGACCCTGGCGGCCAGCGGCTCGCCGGTCCAGTCCAGCAGCGCCTTGTCCCGCCCCATCCGGGTGCTGCGCCCCCCGGCCAGCAGCAGCCCGGTCAAGGTTGGCGGCTGGCCCATGGCCGCTGCGGTCGCCGCGCGACACAGCCCGCCAGCGGTCCGGCCCGGCGGGCCTCGTAAGGCGAGCATGTGCCCGTTCGCGGGCATCGTATGCCTGTCACGGCAGGCATACGTCCGGACCTGGTCGCCCGCCCGTTGGGTGGCCACCGGCCGGCAGTCACACCCTGGCTCATTATGCGAGCATGAAGCTTGCACATGGGCGCGCCAGGCAGGGGGGTGCACCTCGCACCGCCTATCTGATGGTTGAACGCGGGGCTGTTGCGGTGGCGGCCGACGGCGGGCGGCGGGGCACCATCCTGGTCGCGCAGCCGTCGAGGACCTCTGGCGACGTTGTGCTGTTGCGCGGGTGTCGTCGGCCGACCAGCGCGCGCCTTGGACCGGCAGATGGCGCGTCTGACGCTGAGGTTACTGCCGGCTGCGGCGGCTTGCGCCCTCGGCGGTGGC
>DASZOD010000233.1:0-2153 GCA_035550935.1 Egibacteraceae bacterium
CGGCGGCCATCGCCGCCGCGCCCGTGCCTGACCCCAGCGTCTCGCCGACTCCCCGTTCCCAGATCCGTCCCACGATGCGGTCGCGGGCGGGGACCATGACGAACTCCACGTTCGTGCCCTCCGGTAGAAAGTCCGCCTGCCGCTCCAGCTGCGGTCCCCAGCGCGCCACCGGCGTGGTGGCCACGTCCTCAACGAGCACGACCGCGTGGGGGTTGCCCATCGACAGGCTGGTGACCCGCAGCGCGCCACCCTCAACCTCGACTTCATGGTTAACCTTGCCCGGGACCGGTGGTCCCATATCGACCCGGGCGCGTTCCACCCGTCCGTCGGGCCCGCGCCGGCACTCGGCGACCTTCACACCGTGGCGGGTGTCCACCCGTACCACCGTGCCGCCGACGAGCCCGCGGTCGACGACGTACTTTGCGACACAGCGCACGCCGTTGCCACACATCTCGGCCACCGAGCCGTCGGCGTTCCAGTAGTCCATGAACACGTCCGCGCGGCCGCCGGGGCGAGCCGGGGCCAGGCGGATGAGCCCGTCGGCGCCGAGCCCCACGTGGGCAGCGCACACGGCGCGCACCATCGCCGAGGTCAACCCCAGGCGGTCTTCGAAGTCGGGAACCAGGACGAAGTCGTTGCCGGCCCCGTGGGCCTTGACGAAGCGCATGGGCGGTAGCCGCACCTCCGTGGGGATCAAGCCAGCGCCGGGACCACGTCCGCTGGGGCCTTCCACTGTACCCGGGGGTCGGCGGCAAACCAGCGGGCCTGGCGTGCCGCGTAGCGGCGCGTCCGGACCTTCATGCGCTCCACGGCCTCCGCCAGCGTGAGCCGACCGGCCAGGTGGTCGAGCACCTCGGCGTAGCCGATCGCCTGACGGGCGGAGCGCGACAGCGTCCGACCGGTCAGCACCCGGCACTCGGGCACCAGCCCGCGCCCCACCATGGCGTCGACCCGGGCGTCCAGGCGAGCCACCAGCTCGTCACGGGGCAGCGCCACCCCGACCACCCGCAGGCCGGGATACACCGAGTGGTACTCGTCCCAGGCCCGCCGCCAGTCGCTGAACGCCCGGCCGGTCAGCTCGATGACCTCCAGCGCGCGCACGGCGCGCCGGAAGTTCGCAGCCTCCATGCGCCCGGCGGCCGCCGGGTCCAGCGCCGCCAGCGCGGCGTGCGCGGAGCGCGCCTCCGGGTAGCGGGCCGCCACGGCCGCGCGCACCGTGCGGTCGGTCGGGGGGAATTCAAGCGGGTCCACGACGGCGCGGAAGTACAGGCCAGAGCCGCCCACCAGCAGCGGCACCCGCCCCCGGGAGACGATGTCGGCGACGCTGGCGCGGGCGGCGGCCTGGAACCACTGGACCGTGCACTCCTGGCAGGGATCGAGCACGTCGACCATGTGGTGGGCGACCGCGGCGCGCTCGTCAGGCGAGGGCTTGGCCGTGCCGACGTCCATGTCCCGGTAGACGGTGAAGGCGTCCACGGCGACGATCTCGGCCCGCAGGCGCCGGGCGGCCGTGAGCGCCAGCTGCGACTTGCCCACGCCGGTGGGTCCCACCAGCGCCAGGACCGGGCGCGGATCAGCCCGCGGCAAGGTCCTCGCCCGCGCTCTCCGCGACGAGGTCCCCGCCGGCACTGTCCGCGACGAGATAGCCCACTCCGCGTGGCGCCGAGTAGTGATGCACCACCGGGGCCGTCCCGGCGCGGGCGCAGACCCCCTGCAGGACCGCCAGCGGCGCCCAGCCCAGCGCGCCCATCCGCGCGGCCTCGGCCGGGCCCAGCCGTGCCAGCGTCGACAGCGCCCCGTGGCGCACCGCGGCCACGACGTCGTCGTCCCAGGCGGCCGCGCCCTCGATGCGATGCAAGGGCGACGCTTCGCTCAGTCCCGCCGACAGGTCGCCGGCCGCGACGACGGCCGCGCGCAGGTGGCGGCCGGCCAGCGCCCGGGCGATGCCCTCGCCGAGGGTGGCCAGCGCGTTGAACCCGCAGGCGGCCGCCACCGCCAGCGGCACCAGCGGCCGGGGGGGCGCCAGCAGCGCCAGGACGGCCAACCCCAGGGGCAGCTGTCCGCCGCGGCGCAGCCGGCAGCCGGTCGTCGCCGCCACCCGCGCCAGCGCGTCGCGGCGGATGTGCACGGGCCGGCGCACGTCGGGCCGGCCG
>DASZOD010000234.1:0-8532 GCA_035550935.1 Egibacteraceae bacterium
CGGCTGGACCGCTGCGCTGCCACGATGGCAGTCTCCACCCCATCACCTCACGCCGCAACCGACTGAGGAGGCGCCCGGCATCCCGGTTTCGGCAGTCCGAATCGCGCGCCTGAAGCACTCGAATGTTTCGTGCACCCTGTCCCGGCCCGCAGACGGGGCCCCTAACGACGCCGAAGGCTTACCGTGCACGTCGCCTGGCAGGATTCGCGCACGGCCGGTTCGAGCTTCCGACCGAGGGCATCTATGTCGCCGCGGTCCTGCACGAGGAGTGGGAGACGGACGGAGGGTCGCCGGTCAACGCCAGCTCGGTCCTCCTCGGTGCGGCGATCGGCATCCTGTTGGCTTGGCGTCCGCATGGCGGTGCTACCGGGCCTCCTGGCTACCCGGACCGGCGCCCGCCCGTCGCCGCAGATGACCATGTCGGCGAAGTTCAAGCCGCCGTGGGAGTCGCGGTCGACCAGCCGGGCCATCGGGTTGCGGCGCCAATCCCGCCGAACGGCCGGAAGTTGTCGCCGAAGACCATGACCAGCCGGTCGGTAGGTGTGGCCCACGTCGGTGCCGTGGACGTGCCAGCGGACGCGGCGAGTACGGCGACGAGCAGGATCCCTGCGGCAGGTCGCACGGGCGTGGCTCCGGCGGTTGAGCGTCAGCGGGCACCAGTCCCGTTGGCACTGCGGCCGGGCGCATTGAACCCCGCCGGGTGGCGACCCGTCCCCAGCGCCCGCGCCGCTGCCGCATGGGCCTTGCCCGCCCGCGGGCTTCGCCGTCGGGCCACACGGCCGTTGCGATATGGGTGTATACCACCCCCATGTTGACCGTTCCCCAGGCTGCCCGCCGCGCCAACCGCAGCCCCGAGACCATCCGCCGGTGGATCCGAGCCGGTCGGCTGCCGGCACGCAAGGTCGGGACCCAGCACCTCATCGACGAGGAGGACCTCGCCGTCCTGTCGGTCAGGACACCTTACCGGTGCCTGCGGGCTGGCACGCGACCGCAACCGGCGAGCCGATGCCCGACATCGTCGCAGCGGTGCGCCGTTCGCGGCTTGGCCATTGAGCGACGCGGTGGTGATCGACGCGAGCGCGATGGTGCAGGCCTGCCTGTCCGCGGACGGGTTCGCTCTTGCCGAGCGGATCGGGCCGGTCGCTCCGCCGTTGCTGTGGTCGGAGGCTCCCTCGGCGCTGCACGAGCTGCGCTGGCGACAATCAATCTCGGAGGAACTGGCTAGCGTGGCGGCCAGGCGCTTCGAGCGCTGCCCGGTGCGCCGGCTCCGTGACCGGCGGCTGCTGCGCGCCGCTGGGAGGTGGCGGACGAACTCGGCTGGGCCAAGACCTACGATGCCGAGTACGTCGCCCTTGCCCGGCTCCTGGGCTGCCCGCTGGTGACGATCGACGGGCGTCTCCAGCGCGGGGCGACCCGGCTGGTGCAGGCCATGGGCCCCACTGAGTTCTGACCGCCCGCGACTCGGAATCAGCCGGCCAGACCCGCCTGGCGCGCGCCGCTGCACAGCGGGTTGGTCGGGGCACGGGCTACTGTGACAACGAGGACGCCGTGTCGACGGTAGAACAGCCCCTCAAAGTGGTAGACGTCAGCCAGAGGCCCCACGTCAACCTGCGAAAGGGTAGCGCCCACGATGTTGGTCCGAGTGCTGCTGGAGAAGCTGAGCATCATCGACTCACACGATCCCGTGCTGGAGGACGTCGACGAGATGATCTTCGACGTCCGGGTCCGCACGGACGACCATGACGGCGCCGAGCAGCAGACCCGGGTGCCCTCCGACCGAACCTACCGACCGATCACGGGCTGGTCGTTCCAGATCGAAGATTCGGTGTTCGAAGGCGACGTCGAGGAGCACCTAAGCATCCACA
The DNA here is from genome assembly GCA_035550935.1 of Egibacteraceae bacterium. GTDB lineage: Bacteria > Actinomycetota > Nitriliruptoria > Euzebyales > Egibacteraceae > DASZOD01. Next base: position 1,866 of record DASZOD010000234.1, read on the forward strand.
TCGAAGCCGTGGACGCCGATACGGGCAAGGTGGTCGGCACCTACAGCCGGGAGTTCACCGCCGACCCCGACAGCTGGCTGGGCACCTACGCACCCCATGACGCGTCGGGCCCCGAGCACCTGGACTACTGGCAGGTCCACTACCGCATCGAACGCGCGGGCTCGCCCAACGAGTAGCCCCTTCGCGGAGGCGAACAGCCCGCAGGTGCTCGATGGCGTGCGCGCGCCGTGGCAATGCTCACGCAGAAGGCTTGCGCCCGGCCACGAGGATGTATCCGAGGTAGGGGACCGCCTTGGCCATGCGCGGCATCAGCCAGGCGAGCCGACGGACGTAGGACCAGCGGGTGAGGGCGCGACCGACGAAGGCGGCTGTCCCCGCTACGCCCTCGTCGTCGACGAACCCGCGGGGGGTCAGCATCGCGAACGGGCCGATCTCCGTGCGGATGTCGACGAGTCCGGCCTTCGTGTAGGTGGCCACCCAGTCCTTGACGCTGTCGAACTCCAGTCCAGGGCACACCTCGCCCAGGAAGAGCTGCCGCGCCTCGGCGCTGGGGGCCGGCGCCAGTAGAACTCCGTGGCCAGCACCCGACCACCGGGACGGGCGACGAGGAGGAGCTCGCGGGCCGCCCGGGCCCGGGGCACGAACATCGTCACCGCCTCCGCCACGACACAGTCGAACGTGTCGTCGCCGTACGGCAGGTCGGTGATGTCGGCGGCCTCCACCCGGACCAGACCGTCGACGCCGGCCGACCGCACGTTGTTGACCGCCAGGTCGCCCATGAGCGGCGAGATGTCCGCGGCTGTCACCGCAGCTCCGTTTCGCCTCGCCACCTCGATGGCGGTCGTGCCGACGCCACAGCCGATGTCGAGCACCCGTTGCCCGTGGCCGATATCGGCCCACGACAGCAGCCGCTCGCTCGATCGGCGGCCGCCAGGATGGATGAAGCGCTTGCCGAGCAGCGCCATGCAACGCCTGCCCTCGCACTTAGGCGATCCCGGGTAGCTCGATGTTGAAAGCCTTGAGCCCGCCACCCACGATCGCTGCGACGTGTGCTGCGGTGAGGACTGCCACGAGTCCTCGGCGCTCGGGCATCAGGCGCGCGGTCGGACGCTGGGCTGGTGGCTGCCGCCACGGCCTGCAGCGGTGGCGCTCCTACGGCCACGCCGACAGTGGCGTCAGCCATCCGACGGGGTGTCCCAGTCAGTCACGTCCTTGCCGGCCTCGCGGGCAAGGATGTCCAGCGCCGCGGTCGCTCCGGCGCCGGCGGAAATGATCGCCTGGCTGCGGTTGGGCCGGGCAACGCGGCCCACCGCGTAGACGCGGTCCACCCCCGTGCGGTACTCGGTGTCGACCGCCACCGTGCCGCCCTCGGTGGCCGCGCCGAGCCCGCGAGCGAGCCGCTGGGCCGCCTTGCCGCCCGCGAGCACCACGTAGTCGGCACGTTCCTCGGCGCCGTTGGTCCGCACGACGAACGTGGCGCCGTCGGGCACGACGTCGGTGACCTCCTCCTCGCGTAGGTCCGCGCCGAAGCCCGCCGTCTGCTCGCGGGCGATCGCCTGGAACTCTGAGCCGTCGATCTGCCGGATGCCCAGATAGTTGTGCAGCTCGGCGTAGTGCATCGCGGTGTTGTCCTGGGCGTATACCAGCACATCCTGGTCGTTCTTCGCGAGGAACAACGCGGCGCTCAAGCCCGCGGGTCCGTCGCCGACCACCACGACCTTCGCCATTGCAGCCTCCTGCGACGCTGGCGCTGGGAGCTCCATTGCAGCCGCCTGACCGCAACACTACGCGTCCACGACAACTTCCCCCCGGGGGTGTGTCGCCTTGCCTACCACCGCGGTCACCAAGGCGACACACTCCGGGTGGCGCGCGTCGCTTACCGCGGCATGGTCAGCCGCTGATGGCCAGGTCGCCGGCGGGACCGACGTCGACCTTGACGGTGGCGCCCTCGGCGATGCGGCCGTCAAGCAGCGCCAGCGCCACGGGGTCCTCCAGGTGCTTGCGGATGACCCGCTTCAGGGGGCGGGCGCCGAACACCGGGTCGTAGCCGGCCTCGGCCAGCCAGTCACGGGCCGCGGCGGTCAGCTCCAGGGTCAGGTCGCGCTGGGCGAAGCGGGCGCGCACCCGCTCCAGCTGGACGTCGACGATGGCGCGCAGCTGCTCGCGGTCCAGGCGGTGGAAGATCAGCACCTCGTCGAGGCGGTTGAGGAACTCGGGCCGGAAATGCTCGCGCACCGCGGCCATCACCCGCTCGCGGATCGCCCGCTCGGGCAGGCTGGGGTCCAGGATGAACTGCGACCCCAGGTTGGAGGTCATGATCACCACGGTGTTGCGGAAGTCGACGGTGTGGCCCTGCCCGTCGGTCAGCCGGCCGTCGTCGAGCACCTGCAGCAGCGCGTTGAACACGTCGGGGTGGGCCTTCTCGATCTCGTCGAGGAGCACCACCGAGTAGGGGCGGCGGCGCACCGGCTCGGTCAGCTGGCCGCCCTCCTCGTAGCCGACGTAGCCCGGCGGGGCGCCCACCAGCCGCGACACGGTGTGGCGCTCCTGGAACTCGCCCATGTCCAGGCGCACCATGGCGCGCTCGTCGTCGAACAGGAACTCCGCCAGCGCCCGGGCCAGCTCGGTCTTGCCCACGCCGGTCGGCCCCAGGAACAGAAACGAGCCCAGCGGACGGTCGGGGTCGGCCAGGCCCGCCCGCGAGCGGCGCACCGCGTCGGCGACCGCCTCCACCGCCTCTTGTTGGCCGATGACCCGCCGCCGCAGCGTGTCCTCCAGCCGCACCAGCTTGTCGCGCTCGCCCTCCAGCAGCCGCGACACCGGGATGCCGGTCCAGCGCGCCACCACCTCGGCGACGTCGTCGGCGTCGACCTCCTCTTTGAGCATGCGCAGGTCGCGCTGCAGCTCGGCCAGCTCGGCGTTGGCCGTCTCCAGCTGGCGCGACAGGTCGGGAATGCGCCCGTAGCGCAGCTCGGCCGCGCGCTGCAGGTCGCCGTCGCGCTCGGCCCGCTCGGCGTCCTCACGGGCGGTCTCGACGGCCTGCTTGAGCTCGCGGATGCGCCCGATGGCGGCCTTCTCGGCCTGCCAGTGCGCCGTCAGCGAGCCCAGCTCGCCGCGCAGCGACTCCAGCTCGTCGGAGATGGCCCGCAGCCGCTCGGCGGCCGACGGGTCGTCCTCGTCGCCCGACAGCGCCGCCCGCTCGATCTCCAGCTGCTTGATGCGCCGGTCCAGCACGTCGATCTCCACCGGCATCGAGTCGATCTCGATGCGCAGCCGGCTGGTGGCCTCGTCGATCAGGTCGATGGCCTTGTCGGGCAGGAAGCGCTCGGTCAGGTAGCGGTCGGCCAGCCGCGCGGCGGCCACGATCGCCGAGTCGGTGATGCGCACCCCGTGGTGCACCTCGTAGCGCTCCTTCAAGCCCCGCAGGATCGCCACGGTGTCGTCCACGCTGGGCTCGCCGACGTGGACCGGCTGGAACCGGCGCTCCAGCGCCTTGTCCTTCTCCACCTGGCGGTACTCGTCCAGCGTGGTCGCGCCGATCATGCGCAGCTCGCCGCGGGCCAGCATCGGCTTGAGCATGTTGCCCGCGTCCATGGCGCCCTCGGCCTTGCCCGCGCCGACGACCGTGTGCAGCTCGTCGACGAAGGTGATGACCTGGCCGCCGCTGGCGGCGATCTCCTTGAGCACCGCCTTCAGGCGTTCCTCGAACTCGCCGCGGTACTTGGCCCCGGCGACCATCGCGCCCAGGTCCAGCGCCACGACCCGCTTGTCGCGCAGGCCCTCGGGCACGTCGCCGGCGACGATGCGTTGGGCCAGGCCCTCGACGATGGCGGTCTTGCCCACACCGGGATCGCCGATGAGCACCGGGTTGTTCTTCGTGCGCCGCGACAGCACCTGGATGACCCGGCGGATCTCCTCGTCGCGGCCGATCACCGGGTCCAGCTTGCCGCCGCGCGCCGCCGCGGTGAGGTCGAGCGCGTAGCGCTCCAGCGCCTGGAAGGTGTCCTCGGGCGTCTGGCTGGTCACCCGCTGGCTGCCGCGGACCTCCCGCAGCGCCCCCAGCAACGCGTCGCCGGCCACGCCGTGCTCGCCGAGCAGCCGGCCGGCGGGCCCGCGGTCGGCCGACAGCGCCAGCAGCAGGTGCTCGGTGGAGGTGTAGTCGTCGCCCAGAGCCTTGGCGCGCTCCTGGGCGTCGCCGAGCACCGCCAGCAGGTCGCGGGCCATGGTCGGCTGTCCGCTGGCGCCGTGGGCGGCCGGCAGCGTGCGCAGCGCCGCCTCGACGGCGTTGCGTAGCGCCGTGGGGGTGGTGCCCAGGCGGTTGATCAGCGGGTAGATCGGGCCTTCGGCCTGGCCCAGCAGCGCGTGCAGCAGGTGCAGCGGCCCGACCTCCGGGTTGCCGCGGTCGGTCGCCAGTCCGGCGGCGCTCTGCAGGGCCTCTTGCGCTTTCAGCGTGAACCGTTCGATGTCCATCTGTTTCCTCTGTCTGTAGCTCTCGCCGCGTGTGTCGTCAGGTCGTGGTGATGGCTCTAGCGGCGGCGGCGCCGGCCGCGGTGGCGCTCGACGGCGGAAGGCCGGTACAGCACGATCTCGGCACTGGTGCGCCGCAGCGCGTCGGCCAAGGCCTCCTCGGCGTCGCGGCGCGCCCGCTGGGTCGCCGCCCGGGCCTGCGCGGCGGCGGCCTCGGCCGCCTCGAGACGGTCCTGGAGGTCCAGGATGCGCATGACTCCGGCGAGGTTGACGCCGTCGCCCTGGGTGAGCTCCTGGATCAGCCGGACCCGCTCCACGTCGCGGTCGCTGTAACGGCGGGTGCCTCCCGACGTGCGGGCGGGCCTGATCAGCCCCTTGCGCTCGTACGTGCGCAGGGTCTGGGGGTGGACCCCGGCCAGCTCGGCCGCGACCGAGATGATGTAGACGGCGCCCTCTCTGGGGCGGCGCGGGCCTGGCTGACCGCTCACAGGGCGCGGGCCGTCGCCCATCGCCTACACCCCCAGGTGCTCCCGCACGGCGCTGTCCTCGGTGGCCGCCAGGTCCTCCAGCAGTTTGCGCTGGTGCCTGCTCAGCTTGCGGGGCACGGCGACCTCGACGGTGACCAGCAGGTCGCCGCGGCCGCCGCTGGCCTTGGGGGCGCCTCGACCGCGGACCCGGAAGGTCCGGCCCGACTCGGTCCCGGCGGGGATCCGCAGCGTCACCGGCTCCTCGAGAGTGGGGACCTTGATCTTCGTGCCCAGTGTCGCCTCGGCGTACGTCACCGGCACCGTCAGGGTCAGGTCGTCGCCGCGGCGGCCGAACAGCCGGTGGGGCTCGACGTGGACGTTGACGTACAGGTCGCCTGGGGGCCCGCCGTGGTTGCCGGCCTCGCCCCTGCCCTTCAGGCGGATCCTCGCGCCGTCCTTGACCCCGGCGGGGATGCGGGCGCGGATCTCCCGGGGGCGGACCTCCGTGCCCGAGCCGTTGCAGGTGGGACAGGGATCGGGGATCTGCTGGCCCCGCCCGCCGCAGGCCCGGCAGGGCTCAGAGAAGCTGAACAGCCCCTGGTTGTCGGCCACCGTGCCGGTCCCGTTGCAGACCGGGCAGGTGACCGGGCGGGTTCCGGGCCTCGCGCCGGAGCCGTGACAGGTCGAGCACGGTGCCCGCCCGGCGATCCGCAGCGTCGTGGTGACCCCGGCCATGGCGTCGGCGAACGACAGGGTCAGGTCGGTCTCCAGGTCGCGTCCGCGCCGCTGGCCGGTACCACGGCGGCGCGCGCCGCCGAAGGGGCCGCTGGCACCCTCGCCGAACAGCCCGCCCAGCAGGTCGCCCAGGTCGAAGGTCGTGCCGCCGCCGGGGAAGCCGCCGCCTCCGCCGGGGAACCCCCCGCCGGGGAAGCCGCCGCCGCCGGGGAAGCCGCCGCGGAACGCGCCCGAGCCCACCAGTTCGCGGACCTGGTCATACTCCTTGCGCTTCTCGGGGTTGCTCAGCACCGAGTACGCCTCGCTGACCTCCTTGAAGCGCGACTCGGCCTGTTTGTCGTCGGGCCGGGCGTCGGGGTGCAGTTCGCGCGCGAGCTTGCGGTAGGCCTTGGAGATCTCCGACTGCGTCGCCTCCTTCGAGACGCCGAGCGCGGCGTAGTAGTCCTTCTCGAAGTAGTCGCGCTGGGACATCCCGCCTCCCTACCGCGCGACCGTCACCGACGCGGGCCGCAGCACCCGGCCCTTGAACCGGTAGCCGGGGCGCAGCACCTCGACGACGACCGGTTCGTCGAGCGGCTCGTCGGCGTCCACCTGCGCGATCGCCTCGTGCCAGGCGGGGTTGAAGACCTCGCCCACGCCGGGCACCTCTTGCAGGCCGGCCTGGCGCAGGGTCTCCAGGAACTCGGTGTGCACCATCTGCACGCCCTTGGCCAGACGGTCGTCGTCGGAGGCCTCGGCGGCCTCCAGAGCGAAGCCGAAGTTGTCCAGCACCTTCAGCATGGTGGCGACGAGCGCCTCGGCCCCCCGGTCCAGGGCGTCCATGCGCTCGCGGGTGCTGCGCTTGCGGAAGTTCTCGAACTCGGCGCGCTCCCGGCGCAGGTGATCCAGGTACTCGTCGCGGGTGCGCTCGGCCTCGGCCAACGCCACCCGCAGCAGCTGCTCGCCCGGCTCCCCGGCCGCCTCGGCCTCGTCGGGGGCCAAGGCGGGCTGGCTGGTGT
>DASZOD010000235.1:0-2562 GCA_035550935.1 Egibacteraceae bacterium
GGATCGGTCGGATGCGATCTCCCACCAACGCTGGGCGCACTCGGCGCGCGACGCGGAGGCCGGCACGGGCCCGGCTGACCGACCGCCAGTAGGCCAAGCATCGCCGGCGCCGGCAGGCGTGGCCCTGACGCGCGAGCGTTCGCTAGGGTGCCTCCGGTGGCCGGGCCCCCTGCCGAAGTCCTCCAGCAACCGGCGCAGGTCGTTCTCGATCTCGCCGAGTGTTAGCAGCCGTGGTCTCTGCCGCTGCACTCTGCCCAGGGCCAAGAGCAGCAGCGGCTTGTGCGGAGCGCGTTCGCTTCCCCGCCGCCATTGCCGCAGGCGCGACGCCGCTGGGAGGAGTTCTTCGGCAGGGGGCCCGGCCACCGGAGGCACCCTAGCGAACGCCCGCGCGTCAGGGCCACGCCTGCCGGCGCCGGCGATACTTGGCCTACTGGTCGGCGGTCGGTCAGCCGGGCCCGTGCCGGCCTCCGCGTCGCGCGCCGAGTGCGCCCAGCGTTGGTGGGAGATCGCATCCGACCGATCCGCTCACGGCTTTGAGGCGACGCGACGACCACCACGCGCTGAGGGAATATGACGGGAACCAGGGGTGCACAAAGCTAGCCATGGCCACCTTCAGGTTCCGTTTCTCGCCGTGGTACCTGGCCGCCGGCCTGCCGTTCGGGGTGACGCCGGCGACCGCGCGGGTGGATGTTGACGGTGGTCAGCTCACGGTCCGGTTCGGGCCGTGGAAGGTGCGCACTGCCGTCGCAAACGTGGCGGGCAGCGAGGTGACCGGGCCGTACCGCGCTTGGAAGACGCTGGGGCCCGCGCATCTGTCGCTCGCCGACCGGGGTCTCACCTGCGCGACCAACGGGCAGCGGGGACTGTGCATCCGCTTCCATCAGCCCGTTGCGGGCATCGAGCCGTTCGGGCGCATCCGCCATCCGGGGGTGACCGTCACCGTCGAGGACGTCGAGGGGTTGGCGGCCGCGCTCAAAGCCGCGGGCCCGTCCTAGCGGTCACGCGCGAAGGACGGGCCGAGCCGGGTCAGGCGTGGTCGCGGTCCAGCAGGAAGTCGGCGAGACGCTGGGCTACCTGCTCGGGGCGTTCTACCTGGGGCAGGTGGCCGCAGGCAGGGATCAGCGCGAGCGCGCCGTCACCCAGGCGGGCGACCGCCTGCTGGCCCTGAGTGACGGGCAGCACGCGGTCGTGCTGGCCCCACAGCACCAACGTGGGGGCATCGAGCCGGCCGAGCTGCTCAGCCAGGACCTCTTTCTGTCCGCGAAGGTCGACATGCGCCCGCAGCGCTGCCAGGGACGCTTCCAGGAACCCGGGCCGGCGGGCCAGGCGGGTCTGGGTTCGCAGCCATGCAGGCGGCACCCGGCGCGGGTCGTGGAACAGCAGCAGCGCCCGCGACCACGCTCGCTGCCTGGCGCCCAGGGGTGTGGTGCCCCACAGGGTCCAGCCCTCTCCCACCCCGGGGAGCGCGGCCGCGCGCAGGAACGGGCTGACCTCCGGCCCCAGTCCCACGGGTGCCACCAGGCCCAGCGCCGACACCCGTGCAGGCTCGGACAGGGCCAGGCGCAGCGCCACCAGGCCGCCCAGCGAGTTGCCCACCACCGCCGCCCGTCGGACGTCTACCGCGTCGAGGAATCGTGCCACCAACCGTGCGAGCGCCGTCGAGGAGTAGTCGCCCAGGGGGTCGACGCCTCCCGCCAACCCGGGCAGATCCGGCGCGTACACCCGCCGGTGCCTGCCGAGGGCGGGCATGATCGCCCGCCAGTCCGACCCGTCCTCCGCCAGGCCGTGCAACAGCAGCAGCGGGGCGCCGCTGCCGGCGGCGAGATAGCGGGTCGCCAAGCCGTCGACCTGGACGGTGCGTTCGAGCACCTTGCTCATGTCTGCCCCGCGCCCAACGAGCCCCGAGCGCCGTGTGGGTGCCGCCGCGCGCCGCCAGGGCGAGAGGGCTCAACGGCCCGGAAGCGGCCACGGCAGGCGTTTGAGGACTCTTGGTCGGGTATGGAGAAACGGCACGGGACGTCTGCGGGGCCTTTGCCGTCGGCAACCGTGCAGGTACCCACTGGGTTGCTCGCTACACAGAGAGGTCACCACAGCATGGCTGACGGCACGGACATCATCGCCATCCTCCAGAACGATCACAACGAGGTACGGAACCTCCTGGCCAGGTTCGATCAGACCGCGCCCGACCGGCGCGGCGACCTGTTCCGCGAGCTCGTCAGCGAGCTGGCCCGGCACGAGACCGCCGAGGAGATCATCGTCTATCCCACGCTGCGCGACGTCGCTCCCCAAGGTGACCAGATAGCCGAGGCCCGCCTGGCTGAAGAGGGGCAGGCCGAGCAGCTCATGGCGGCCATGGAAGACATGGACCCCGCCAGTACGGAGTTCGTGGCCAGCTTCCGCCGGCTGCGCGACGAGGTCGAGCTGCACGCGTCCAACGAGGAGCTCGAGGTCTTCCCCAGACTGCAGCAGCAATGCGACGCCGAGCAGCGCCGCACGCTGGGCGACCGCTTCACGACCGCCAAGGGGATGGCACCCACCCACCCGCACCCTGAGGCGCCAGAC
>DASZOD010000236.1:0-3123 GCA_035550935.1 Egibacteraceae bacterium
GAGTTGGTCAGGGGCCGGGTGGCGCCAACGGGGCCGGGTCCCGGGAGGCGGCTCGCCGACCCTGGCCCGAAAAGGGTTCGTCTTGCTCTTTCGCGGTCGAAACGATCAAGATGGCATGCCATGGACAAGCTTCTGCAAAGCGACGCTACGCCGGCTGCGGCGGTCTGCGTGGCCGAGGCCCGGGCCTGGTCCGACTACGTGCGCCGGCTGCGTGCCGAGATCGCCGAGCGCAAGGCCGCCGGGCTGCTGCCGTCGGACCTGGGCGCCCCCACGCCGATGTTCGACACCTTGCTGGTCGTGCTGGCGGCCGTCGACGCGCTGCCGTGGGACCAGGCCAGGTCCGTCCTGGCGCTGCCCGAGCCCCGGCGGCTGCACGTGTGGGCGTGGTACCAGTCGGCGGCGCAGAACTGGGCCGACGAGCTCGTCGCCGACGGGGTGCTGAGCGTGCGCCGATCGGCGGAAGCCGACCGGTTCTGGGCACAGGTCGAGCGGCTGGCCCAGGTGCCCGGACACCAGCCGTAGCCGGCGCCGAGCGCAGCAGGGCGATCCGGCGGGCTACCGGCGGCCCATGCCCACGCCCTGCTCGAGCTGGTAGTGCTTGCCCTCGGTCTGCAGCGCGGGGGCGACCATGACCTCGGCGCGCTGGAACTCCTTGATGGTGGCGTAGCCGCAGGTCGCCATTGAGGTGCGCAGTGCCCCGAACAGGTTGCGGCTGCCGTCGTTCTCCGCCGCCGGGCCCAGCAGGATCTCCCGCAGCGACCCGATCTGGCCGACGTGCACCCGGGCGCCGCGGGGCAGGTCGGGGTGGAACGTGGCCATGCCCCAGTGGGAGCCGCGGCCGGGGGCTTCGCTGGCGCGCGCCAGCGGCGAGCCGAGCATGACCGCGTCGGCGCCGCAGGCGATCGCCTTGGCGATGTCGCCCCCGGTGCGCATCCCGCCGTCGGCGATGATGTGGACGTAGCGGCCGGTCTCTTCGAGGTGGCGGCTGCGGGCTCCGGCGGCGTCGGCGATGGCGGTCGCCTGAGGGACGCCGATGCCCAGCACCGCCCGGGTGGTGCAGGCGTTGCCCGGCCCGACGCCGACCAGGATCCCCGCTGCGCCGGTGCGCATGAGGTGCAGCGCGGTCGCGTAGGAGGCGCAGCCGCCGACCACGACCGGCAGGTCGTAGCGGGCGATGAAGTCCTTGAGGTTGAGCGGCTCGGTGCGGCTGGAGACATGCTCGGCGGACACGACGGTGCCCTGGATGACGAGGATGTCCAGGCCGGCTTCCAGCGCCAGCTTGTGCCAGCGCTCGACCTTCTGGGGCGTCAGGCTGGCGGCTGCGGTGACACCGGCGGCCTTCAACTCGGCGACCCGGGCGCCGATGAGGTCCTCTTTGACCGGCTCCTTGTACAGCTCCTGCATCCGCGCCGTGGCCAGCGCCGGGTCCAGCTCGGCGATCTCGTCGAACAGCGGCTCGGGGTGCTCGTAGCGGGTCCACAGTCCCTCGAGGTTGAGCACCCCCAGCCCTCCCAGGCGTCCGATCTCCACAGCGGTGGCCGGCGACATCACACCGTCCATCGCTGCCCCCAGCAGCGGCAGGGCGAACTCGTAGGCGTCGATCTGCCAGGACACGTCGACGTCTTCGGGGTCGCGGGTCCGCCGCGACGGGACGATGGCGACGTCGTCGAAGCCGTACGCCCGCCGGCCGCTCTTGCCGATGCCGATCTCGATGTCCGCCACGGGCCGGACCTCCCTTTGGGATGGCGAACACCCGGCATCCGGCCGGGTGCGGGGACGGGGAAGATCTTCACTGTAGCGTGCCTCAGGGCTCGACCCGCTGAACGGTCACCACCCGGTCGATCGAGCGGTCGAACGAGGCCACCGCCCCGACCCCGGACGCCTCGGCGCAGGCGACCAGGTAGGCCTCGGCGAAGTGCAGGCGGGCGGTCTCGTACAGGTCGACCGCTCGCAGCAGCCGCCCTTTGTCCGCCGTGACGACCGGGGGGAACCCCAGGATCGCGCGGACACGCAGGGCGGTCTCGACCGGGGGGAGCCCGTACACCGACTCCAACACGCAGACGACCTCGGCCACGATCAAGTCCGCCAGCACCAGCTCCTCGGCGCGAGACAGGAACGCTGTCGCCCGACGGGACAAGGCCGGGGGGTCACCGGTGAGGTGTCGGACGAAGACGTCGGTGTCGATGTGGGCGGTCAATGCCGCTGCTGCGCCTGCGCCGACCACGCACGGCGCCGGATCTCTTCCCATGGGAGTCCCCGTGCCTCAGCAGGAACCGGGACCGAGCCGGCCAGTTCCAGCAGGTCCGGCGTGCGGGCGAGCACGGCCTGTCCGTCCTTGACCCGAAAGAGCACCGTGTCGCCCTCCGCGAGCCCGAGGGCATCACGCACGGCCTTGGGAATGGTGACCTGGCCCTTGGCGGTGATCTTGGCCTGCACGTCCATGGTCCTTCCCTTCTCCTCCTTACCCAGGGACTTGAGTAAGGCAAGGATAGGCGTCCCGGGGTAGGGTCACGCGCCTATCCGGGCGGGCGCGCCGGCGCGAAGGCGAGGACGCTGGCGGCCAGCGCGGCGGCGAACAGCACCCACCCCAGCGCAACGTAGGCGGCGGAGGCCACCGGCCAGACCGCCCAGTTGGCGGTGGCGGCGACGGCCAGGAGGACCGCCAGCGCCGGCCCGCGCCCGGTGCCGGCGCGCACCGCCAGGCCCACCGCCCACAGCGCCGCCAACGGCAGCAGGAACTGCGGACTGAACACCCGATTGCCCAGCAGGAAGGCCGCGACCGAGGCGGCCGCCAGCGGAACCGCCGCCATCGGGCGGCGCCAGGCCGCGACGAGCAGGGCGAACAGCACCGCCGCCAGGACCGCCAGCGTCGCCTCGGGGGCCCAGGGCGGGACGGTCGCCTCGAACCAGGCCCGCGCCGGGCGGTCGGCCAGCCCGGTCAGCCGCAGCGCAAGGTAGGGCAGGGACTCGGCGCTGACCCCCCGGGCGGCGTGGAAGCGGTAGGGGAAGGCCAGAGCCTGGGGCTGGGCGGCGAACGGCAGGGTGCAGGCGGCCACCGCGGCGGCGGCCCCGGCGCCCAGCCGGACCAGGCCGCCGGCGTCGCGCCGGCGCGCCACCGCCGCC
>DASZOD010000237.1:0-13240 GCA_035550935.1 Egibacteraceae bacterium
CCGCCGCGGCTGGCGCGTCGACGAGGTCGCCCGGCCCGAGGACGGTCCGCTGCCTGCCCCGGAACATGTCCCCCCGCCCGACGAGCCCGACAGCTTCGACGCCGTGCTGGCCGGGGAGGCCGGCTGACCACGCCAACTCGCTGCGCGGACCGCAAGGCGCTAGGCTGCGGCGCCGTGCGCGCCCGTCTGCTCGCACGACGGTTCTTGCATGCCATCACCGTTGCCGTCGTGGTCGCTGTCGTCTCCGCCTCGCCGGGTCTGCCTTCGGCCGGGGCGGGCGACCCGCGGCTGGATCGCGCCCTCGAGCGACGGCAGTCGGTCCAAGCCCGCCTCGACGCGCTGGTCGCGCGGCTCGGCGCGCTGCAGGCTCAGACCGCCGAGGTCGACAACCGGCTCGTCGGATTGACGCGGGAGGCGAACGCCCGACAGCACCAGGCAGACACCGCCCACGGCGCGCTGGCGGCGCGGGCCCGACAGTCCTACAAGCACGGCGCCGTGGACCCGACGCTGGCGCTGTTCGCCAGCGGCTCGGTGCAGCAGGCCGCCGAGCAGGCCCGGGTCCTGGGTCTGCTGGCGATGCGTAGCCGCGACGAGTACGAGACCGCCACGTCGGCGCGCGTGCGCACCGAGGTCGCCGTCCGCCAGGTCGACGAGGTCGCCGCCGAGCTGCGGGCGCGCCGGAGCGAGCTCGATGGCGCCCGGGCGCAGGTCGCCGCGGCGCTGGCCGAGGCGCAGCGCCAGGAGCGCGACGTGCGCGCCGCGATCGCAGCCGAAGAGGCCGCCCGGGCACAGGCCGCTCGCCAGCGCGCTGCGCGCGCCCAGGCAGCGGCGCGCAGCCGCCCCGCGGCCCGCCCCCGGGTGGCGTCGGCCGGGGCGGTGGCCGCCGCAGCGGTGGTCGGCGGCGCCGCCTGCCCGGTCGGCCAGCCGCGCAGCTACAGCGACACCTACGGCGCGGCTCGGTCGGGTGGCCGCAGCCATAAGGGCACCGACATCCTGGCGCCCCGCGGCACCCCGATCTTCGCCTACGAGGCCGGCACGGTCACCCGGACCGGCGCCAGCGGCCTGGGCGGCATCACCCTCTACCTTCGGGGGACCAGCGGCACCGTCTACTACTACGCCCACCTGCAGGGCTTCGTGCGCGGGGTCGGGCCCGGTCAGCGGGTCTCGGCCGGCCAGCAGATCGCCACCAACGGGGACACCGGCAACGCCCGAGGCACTCCTCACCTGCACTTCGAGGTCCGCCCCGGGGGTGGTGGCAACGTCAACCCCTACCCGTACGTGCGTCGGGCCTGCGGCTAGACCGGGCAGCGGACAACGCCCGCAGCGTGGACCCCCGCCTGCTCGATGTCCTCGACCGGGTGGTGCCCCCCGACGCCTCGGTCGCGGCGCCCTGCCCCGACGTGGCGGCGGCCCTTGAGCCCACCGGCCGGCCGGTGCTGGCTGGCCCGCTGGAGCGGCTGCCCGCCGGGGGCGTCGACGCGGTCGCGCTGCTGGGCGACGAGCTGAGCAGCCCGCTGGGAGAGCGCACCGCGGAGGGGGTGCTCGCCGAGGCCGCCCGGGTGCTGCGCCCCGGCGGCCTGCTCGTCGCGGCCGCGCACAACGCCGTCTACGCCGCCGCCACCGGCCGACGCCTGGACGGCCGCGCCTGGAAGGCGGCCGAGCTGGCCCGGGCGCTTGGCCAGCGGGGGTTCCAGGTCGAGCTGGTGTGCGCACCGGGCGCGGCCGCGACGCTGACCACAGCAGAGCGGCGCGGCCGGCGCTGGCGGGCGGGGGCCCGACGGGCCCCGCAGCGCCAGACCCACCCCGAGCTGGACCGCCAGCCCGGCCTGGTCGACGCGGCCGAGCGCACCGTCGCGGTGGGGCGCCTCCCGGGGGACCCGGAAGATCGCAGCGTGGCCTTCTTCGCCAGCCTGCCCCGCAAGGTCGTCGCGGCCGCCGTGGTCTGCCGCGACGCCACCGGGCGGCTGCTCGTCGTCTACGACCGCTTCAAGCGCCACTGGACCATCCCCGGCGGTGTGGTCGACGCCGACGAGGACCCGCAGGCGGCGGCGGCCCGGGAGGCCTGGGAGGAGGCCGGCGTGCGGGTCGAACCGGGGGCGCTGCTGGGTGTGTTCGCGGCGTCCTGGCCCGACCGGCTCACGCTCGTGTACGCCGCGGAGACGACCTGGGACACGGTGCCGGCGCCGGTCCACGACCACGAGATCGCCGAGGCGGCCTGGATGACCCTCGACGCGGCCCTCGCCCGCCTCGCACCCACGATCGCCGACCAGGTGCGACGCTGCCTACAGTCGCCGGGCGGGACCTGGCGCCAGTAGCGCCCGCCAGGCCGACGCCTGGCTCAGGCGCCGTGGCAGCGCTTGTACTTCAGGCCCGAGCCGCAGGGGCACGGCTCGTTGCGGCCGACCTTCGTGCTCGTGGCCGGCCGCTGCGGCTGGCTGACCGCGGCCGCCTGCCCGCCGGGCTCGGCCGTGCGCTGCGCCGGGGTCGCCGCGGTCGCGGCCGCGCCGCTGACGGTGTAGGCGGCGTCGTCGCGGCTGGGCGCCTTGCCGGGGCTGGTCGAGAAGCTGTAGGACAGCCGGGCCTGGTCGGTGCCGCGGGGCTGGTCGCGCAGGGCCGGGCGCTTCACCTCGGCGCGCTGGCGGACGTCGTCGCCTTCGTGCTGTACCGGCAGGTTGAAGAAGTAGCCGGCGGCTTCCTCCTTGATGCGCGCCATCATCGCCGAGAAGGCGTCGTAGGCCTCGCGCTGGTACTCGACGAGCGGGTCACGCTGGCCGACCGCCCGCAGACCGATGCCGTCACGCAGGTGGTCCATCTCGTACAGGTGCTCGCGCCAGACCCGGTCGACGACCGACAGGATGACCCGGCGCTCGACCTGGCGCAGGGCCTCCGTGCCGACCTCGGCCTCGCGCTCCTCGTAGCGGGCCATCGCGTCGTCGAGAAGCAGGTCGACGAGACGCTCGTGGTCGATGTCGTCCAGGTCGATGGCGCCCCGGTCCACCTTGACCGGGTACAGCTGCTCCAGAGCGGTCCACAGCTCCTCGAGGTTCCACTCCTCGGGGTAGACGCCCTCGGGGGCATAGGTCGCGGCGATGCCGCGCACGGCGTCCTCGATGAAGTCCTCGGCGTACTGGGCCACCTTCTCGTCGGGGCCTTCGAGCACCACCGAGCGCTGGGCGTAGATGACCTCGCGCTGCTTGTTCATGACGTCGTCGTACTTCAGCACGTTCTTGCGGATCTCGAAGTTGCGCGCCTCCACCTGAGCCTGGGCCCGAGCGACTGCCCGGGTCACCATCTTGTGCTCGATTGGCATGTCCTCGGGCAGGCGCAGGCGGGTCATGATCGACTCCACCGCGCTGGCGTTGAACAGCCGCATGAGGTCGTCTTCCAGCGACAGGTAGAAGCGTGACTCTCCTGGGTCGCCCTGGCGTCCCGAACGGCCGCGCAGCTGGTTGTCGATCCGGCGGGACTCGTGACGCTCGGTGCCCAGGACGTACAACCCTCCCAGCTCGCGCACCCGGTCACCCTCGGTCTGGGTCTCGACCCTGCAGGGCTCGAGTGCTGCCCGGTAGGCGCGCTGGAACCCTTCGGGGTCGGCTTCGGGGTCGCCCACCTCCTTGCGGGCCACGGCGGCGGCGAGCGCCTCAGGGTTGCCGCCGAGCATGATGTCGACTCCTCGCCCGGCCATGTTCGTGGCTACCGTCACCGCGCCCACCCGCCCGGCCTGGGCGATGATCTCGGCCTCCTTGAAGTGGTTCTTGGCGTTGAGGACCTCGTGGGGGATGCCCCGACGGACCAGCATCGCCGACAGCTTCTCGCTCTTCTCGATCGACACCGTGCCGACCAGGACCGGCTGGCCACGCTCGTGGCGGGCGGCGAGGTCGTCGGCGACCGCCTCGAACTTGGCCTTCTCGGTCTTGTAGATCTGGTCGGGATGGTCGAGGCGCACGACCGGCTGGTTGGTGGGGACCGCCACGACGCCGATGTCGTAGATGTGGGCGAACTCGCTCTCCTCGGTCTTGGCGGTCCCGGTCATGCCGGCGAGCTTGTCGTAGAGGCGGAAGTAGTTCTGCAGCGTGATCGTCGCGAGGGTCTGGTTCTCCTCCTTGATCCGCACCCCCTCCTGCGCCTCGATCGCCTGGTGCAGGCCCTCTGAGTAGCGCCGGCCGTAGAGGATCCGCCCGGTGAACTCGTCGACGATGTGGACCTCGCCGTCCTTCACCATGTACTCGACGTCGCGGCGATACAGCTCCTTGGCGCGGATGGCGTTCTGCAGGTGGTGGATCAGCGGGGTGTTGACGCTCTCGTAGAGGTTGTCGACCCCCAGCAGCTCCTCGACCTTGGCCACGCCCTCCTCGCTGACCGCGACGGTGCGCTTGGCCTCGTCGACCTCGTAGTGCAGGTCGCGCTGCAGCCGGGGAGCGACCCGCCGCGCGAACACCGTGTACCACTCGGTGGCCTGATCGGCGGGGCCGGAGATGATCAGTGGGGTGCGGGCCTCGTCGATGAGGATGGAGTCGACCTCGTCGACGATGGCGTAGTGATGGCCGCGCTGGGACTTGTCCTGGGCCTGCCAGACCATGTGGTCGCGCAGGAAGTCGAAGCCGAACTCGTTGTTCGTGCCGTAGGTGACGTCTGCCGCGTACGCCGCACGCTTGTCGGCCCTGGGCTGCTGGGAGTACACCAGCCCGACCTCCAGCCCCAGGAATCGGTAGATCCTGCCCATCCACTCGGCGTCGCGCGAGGCCAGGTACGGGTTCACGGTGACGACGTGGACGCCCTTGCCCTCCAGGGCGTTGAGGTACACCGGCATCGTGGAGGTCAACGTCTTTCCCTCGCCGGTCTTCATCTCGGCGATGCTGCTCTGGTGCAGCGCGATGCCGCCGAGTACCTGCACGTCGAATGGTCGCTGGCCCAGCGCCCGGCTGGCGGCCTCCCGCACCGTGGCGAAGGCCTCCGGCAACAGGTCGTCGAGGGTCTCGCCGTCGCCCAGGCGCCGGCGGAACTCGTCGGTGCGGGCTCGCAGCTGTGCATCACCGAGCTCGGCGACGGCCTCCTCCGCGGCCCCGACCTGCCCGACGAGCTCCCACAGCCGCTTCAGGCGCTTGCCCTCGCCCAGTCGGAGGATCTTCTGCAGGACCACAGCTGTGCCTTCCCGAATGAGGTGACGCTTGAGGGTCCGGCGGCCGGCGAACCGGCCCAGCGCCGCTGCCGGCCTCGGCCAGCCAGTGTAGGCGGAGGCCAGCGCGACCCGGGCGGCTACGTGATCTCGAGCAGCTTCTCGCGGACCGCGTACACGACCGCCTCCATCCGCGAGTGCAGGTGCAGCTTCTCCAGGATGTTGCGCACGTGGTTCTTGACGGTGTTCTCCGAGATGAACAGCTTCCTGGCGATGTCGCGGTTGTTCAGCCCCTGGGCGACCAGCGCGAGGACCTCCATTTCACGGTCGGTCAGCCGCGGGGCCGGCATCTGCTGCTTCTCCTTGTCCTTCCTCGCCATCGCCGCGAACTCGTTCAGCAGCTTGGAGGCCATGGACGGGGAGATCAGCGACTGGCCGGCGTGGACGCTGCGGATCGCTGCGGCCACCTCGTCGATGGAGATCTCCTTGAGCAGGTAGCCACTGGCGCCCGCCTTGATCGCCTCGTAGAGGTCCTCCTCCTCGTCGCTGATGGTCAGCATGAGGATCTTCGTGTTCGGCACCGCGTCCTTGATGGCTTTCGTCGCCTCGATGCCTCCCTGCCCCGGCATGCGCACGTCCATCAGCACGAGGTCGGGTGCGTGCTCGACGGCCAAGCCGACCACCTCGTTGCCGTCGCTGGCCTCGGCGACGACTTCGATGTCTGGTTCGGACTCCAGGACCATCTCCAGGCCGCGCCGGAACAGCGCGTGGTCGTCGGCGACGACCACGCGTACGACGTCGCTGCGCTCGAGTTCCGCTTCGCTCATGACCGCTCCAGCCGTAGTGCCTGAGGGTTAGTCTATGCCTACTGTGCGTGCCCAACTCCACAGTACGACCGCGGGCGCCGGTTGTTTCGCTGAAGCCGGCCGCCGTCGCCGGCACAGTCGCTCGCGCTGCCGGCGGCGGCTTCGCGAACAGGGGCGTTGCGATCTTCACCCGCCCGCGAGACGGGCGCAAGGTCCGGTCAGCCGTGACAGTGCCCGCCGGCCGACCCCATCTAGACTCGGGCTATGCCGCTCGATCCGGTCGAGGCCCGCGCCCAGGACCTGCGCCGGTGGCGCGACCAGTTCCACGACGCCACGCCCATCGCCGAGCTGCGTTCCCGCCACACCGGTACCTGCGTCGGGGTGGTGCGCAAGATCCGACTCGTGCCCGGCCGGACGCTGGAGGTCATGGTCGAGGACGGCACCGGGCGGCTGACGGCGACCTGGACCGGTCGCTCGAGCCTGCCTGGGGTCGAGCTCGGCGGCGGCCTGCGGCTGACCGGCACGGTCGCCGAGATGGCCGACGGGAACCGCCGCGTGCTCAACCCCGACTGGATGCCGGTCGCGGAGCCGTATCACTGAGGACCGGAGGGCGCGTCAGCGCCCGCAGGCGAGACCCCTTCTGAGTCGCTTCCGTTCCTGACGGGCCTTGGGAGAAGGTTCAGGGGGATGGGGGCTTCCACGAACCTCGGGCGAAGTTGTAGGAGACCTGCAGGACCTTCCAGACCACTTCCAGCTCCACCGGGTCGCGGGGGGCGTACACCATCAGGTGGGAGCCGGGGATCTGGCCCCGGGCCGCCAGGTAGTGCGGCTCGCCCCACCCGCCGCTGAGGACTTCGCTGGCCGCTCCCGGCGGAAGGGTGAGGTGGAGACTGCAATCGGGCTCGGGGTGGAAGTGGGCGAACTCCCCGCCGACCATGAACGCGTCCTTCGGGCCGTGGTGGTCGTCGAGCACGAGCGCAACCGCGCCGGGAACCGAAATGGCGCTCGGCGCCTGGCGGACCCCTGGAAGGCGGATCGCCCGAGCGAACAGCACGTCGCGAGCCGCCGCGTCCGTCGGTTGCTGATCGAGCTGCGCATGGGGAAGGGATCTGCGGGTCCGCGGTGGCGGACCAGACCGCAGCCCAATGCCCAGGGTCACTGCCACATCAGCCCTTGGGGGTGGCGCACCGGCGTCAGCGGTCGCCGATGAGGCGCGCGCGTAGCTCCTCGGCGCGCCCCCCGGAGACCACCGCGAGGACCTCGTCGCCCACGGCAAGCGGCGTCGTCCCGCGGCAGGGCGTCACGTGACTGTGGCGCACCACCGCGACGAGCGTGACGTCGTTGGGCAGCCGCAGGTCCTGCACCAGCTGGCCGACGGCCGCGGAGCGCTCGTCGAGCCTGACCTCGACGAGCTCCACCTCGCCGTGCTGCAGCTTCAGCAGCGGCACCAGGTCGCCCGCGATGACCTCCTCCTCCACCAGCGCGGTGAGCAGGTGCGGGGGGCTCACCGCCAGGTCCACGCCCCACGACTCGTCGAACAGCCACTCGTTCACCGGGTGGTTCACCCTGGCCAGCACCCGGGGCACGGCGAACTCCTGCTTGGACAGCAGGCTGATGACGAGGTTGTCCTCGTCGTCGCCGGTGGCCGCGACGACGACATCGGCCTCGCGTACTCCGGCGCGCTCCAGCACCTGCGGCGCGCAGGCGTCGCCGAGCAGCTTGGCTATGCCCCCGTCGGGCACCCGCGCCAGCGCGGCGTCGGACTGCTCGATGAGGGTGACCTGGTGGCCGCGCTGGCCCAGGTCCACACTGAGGTAGCGGCCGATGTTTCCGGCTCCCGCGACGACGACTCTCATGGTCTCCCCTGGCGCTGGGTGGGGCCTAGGCCATTTCCTCCACGAGGTCGGCGACGAGATCGCGTACGGTGGCCACGGTGTCGCGCGCCACCGCCACGTGGACCTGGTCGCCGCTCTCCAGCAGCAGGTTGGCCACCGGCAGCCGGGTCATTCCTCCGCGGGTCACCGCGGCCAGCACCGACCGGCCCGGCCGGTTGAGGCGGGCCGCCTCCACGCCGTGCACGCCTTCGGGCACCGTGGCGGTCACCACCACCACGTCGCCCTCGCCAGGCCCGATGCTCGTGTCCACGCGCTCTCCGGCCGGCAGGAGGATCTCCAGCACGGCCTGTGCGGTCCAGCTGGCCGACGCGATCGTGGGGATGCCCAGGCGCTCGTAGATCGCGGCGCGCTCAGGATCGTAGATGCGGCACACCACCCGCTCGACGCCGAAACGCTCCTTGGCGGTGCGCGACGACACGATGTTGGAGTTGTCCCCGCTGGTCACGGCAACGAACGCCTGAGCCCGGCGGATGCCGGCCTCCTCCAGGGTCGGCCGGTCGAAGACGACGCCGCGCAGTGTCCGCCCCGCGAAGCCGTCGCCGAGGCGCCGGAACGCGGTCGGATCCTTGTCGATGATGACGACCTCGTGGCCCTCCGCCTCCAGCGCGACGGCGAGCTGGGCGCCGACCCGGCCGCAGCCGGCGATGATGACGAGCACGGGCGCTCCCGGGGGGGTCAGGGTTGCGTGGCTGCGGCCACTGCGGCTGTCGGTGACCTCTACCATACCGCGAGCGCGTGGGCAGTCTTCGCGCCTGTCACCGAGGACCGGACAGTGACCGAGACGTTCAACGCGGTCAAGCGGGTCATCATCGGCCGTCCCCGGGCCAGCCGCGAGCTCAAGCACCAGCTGCTGCCCAAGTGGATGGCGCTGCCGGTGTTCTCCTCCGACCCGATGGCGTCGGTGGCCTACGCCACCGAGGAGATGATGCTGGTCCTGGCGCTCGCCGGTGCGGCGGCGTTCTCCCTGGTCCTGCCGCTGTCGCTCGGGGTGGCCACGCTGCTTGCGATTGTCGTGACCAGCTACCGCCAGACCGTGCGCGCCTACCCCCACGGCGGCGGCGCCTACCGGGTGTCCCGCGAGAACCTCGGCGACGCGGCGGGTCTGGTCGCCGCCAGCGCGCTGCTGATCGACTACACCCTGACGGTGGCGGTGTCGATCGCCGCCGGCACGGCCGCGATCACCTCGGCGGCCCCCGGGCTGATCCCCTTCCGGGTCGTCATCTCGCTGGCCTTCGTGGCGGCGGTCACCGTCGCCAACCTCAGGGGGGTCAAGGAGGCCGGGGTGATGTTCGCCCTGCCCACCTACGCCTTCATCGCGACGATGTTCGCCATGATCCTGGTCGGGCTGGGCGAATGCCTGAACGGCTGCCCCCAGGCCCCGCCGCTGGGCCGGCCGGTCGCGCCCGAGCAGGCGCTGTCGCTGTTTCTCGTCCTGCGGGCCTTCTCCTCGGGCTCGACCGCCCTGACCGGGGTGGAGGCGATCTCCGACGGGGTGCAGGCGTTCCGTTATCCCCAGAGCCGTAACGCCGCCGCCACCCTGGGGATCATGGGCGCCATCGCGATCTCGCTGTTCCTGGGGATCAGCTTCCTGGCCGGCCGCGTGGGCGCGGTCGCCTTCGAGGGCATGCCGCGCACGGTCAACGCCCAGATCGCCCTGGCGGTGTTCGGCGAGGGAGCGGGCTTCTACCTGGTCCAGGTGGTGACCGCCGCCATCCTGATCCTCGCGGCGAACACCGCCTACGCCGACTTTCCCCGGCTGTCGTCGATCCTGGCCGGCGATGGCTTCCTGCCCCGCCAGTTCATGGCCCGCGGCGATCGGCTGGTGTTCAGCAACGGCGTCCTGGTGCTGGCCAGCGCCGCCGGGCTGCTGCTGATCGCCTTCCAGGCGGAGGTGAGCCGGCTCATCCAGCTGTATGTCGTCGGCGTGTTCACGTCGTTCACCCTGTCGCAGACGGGCATGGTGCGCCGCTGGTTCCGCACCCGGGAAGGCAGCTGGCGGCGTTCGGCGACGATCAACGGGGTGGGCGCGGCGGTCACCGGGGTCGTGCTGGTGGTGGTGGCCACCACGAAGTTCGTCCACGGCGCCTGGATCGTCATCGCCGCCACGCCGGTGCTGGCGCTGGCCATGTGGGGCATCCGCCGCCACTACCAGGCGGTGGGCCTGGAGCTGCGCGCCGGGGTCATCCAACCCGAACCCGAGCGGGCCAACCACGTGGTGATCCTGCTCGACCGGGTTGACGGGACCGCCGCCCGGGCGCTGTCGTACGCCCGCGCGCTCGCCCCCGCCTCCCTGACGGCCCTGGGGGTGCCGCTGGCCCAGCCGGAGCTGGACGAACGCTGGCGCGAGCTGGCCCCGGACGTGCCGCTGCGGACGCTGCCGGCGGGCAGCGGGCGCGTGGTCATCCAGCGGCTGCGCACCGCCCTGGAAGACGAGCTGCGTGAGCACCCCGGGGCGTTCACCACCGCGATCGTGCCCGAGACGCGCTCGCAGTCGTGGTTGGAGGTGTTGCGCCGCCACCGGCTCGCGTTGCGCCTGAAGGTCGAGCTGCTGGGCACCCGCAACCTGGTCGTGACCAACGTCGTGTGCACCCCGTCGGTGCCGGGGCCCCACAGCGTCGCCGAGCCCGTCGAGCACCACGTCGTGGTGCTGGTAGGCGGGGTGCACAAGGCCACCATGCGCGCGCTGGCCTACGCCCAGGGGCTGCAGCCGACGACGCTGCAGGCCCTGTCGGTCAACCTGCAGGTGCATGCCGGCAGCGCCCTGCTCGAAGAGTGGCGCGACTGGCAGGTCCAGGTGCCCCTGGAGCTGCTGGACAGTCCCTTCCGGTCGTTGGGCGACTCGGTACGCGCGTACGTGCGCGACTTCGCCCCCGACGGCCGGCGCACCGTGGTGACCTGCGTGCTGCCCGAGTTCGTCCTGCCCCGCTGGTACCAGCAGCCCCTGCACGGCCAGACCGCGCTGCTGATCAAGGGTGCCCTGCTGTTCGAGCCCGGGGTGGTGGTCACCAGCGTGCCCTACCACGTGCGTGGCGCCCGGCGCATCGCCGAGTACAGCCAGGCGTTCAGGCGGGGGCCGGGCGGCCTTCCGAGGTAGGCCCCCGCGCCCCGGGTGTCCTCGCCTGCGCGCCGGCGTCCGCGCCGGCCACGGCCAGGGTGGCCACGAGCACCCGGCGGGCGCCGCCGCTGCGCAGGGCCAGCCCCGCCGCGGTCGCGGTCGCGCCCGTGGTGCGCACGTCGTCGACGAGGACGACCGCAGCGGGAGTCGGCCCGGTCGGCGCGAACGCCCCGACGGGACTGGCCCGCCGGGCGGCGACCTCCAGGGTGGTCTGGTCGGGACGCTCCAGCGGCCGGCGCAGCAGCGCCACCGCGCCGGGACCGGCCAGCAGCCTGGTCAGCTCGACGCCCCGCTGGCGCAGTCGCCGCCGGCTCGACGGCACCCAGGTCACCGCCCAGGGGGCACGCGCCGGAGCAGGCAGCCCCAGGTGGTCCCACATCAGCGCTCCCAGGCCACGCATCGCTGCGTGGCGGCCGCCGGCCTTGACCGAGCGCACCGCCGCGGCGATCACGCCGGCGTAGGCGAAAGCCCCCACGGCGGCGACGCCCTCGGCCAGCACCGCGCGGCCGTGGTCGCCCAGCGCGAGCGTGCCGGCCGCCGCCAGGCAGGCGACGCACAGCGCGGCGGTGGCCGGCTGCCCGCAGGCCGGACAGCGCGGCGGCAGCAGGAGGTCGACGACGCCGGCCAGCACCGCGGGCAGCGTAGTCGCCGGCGGCGAAAGGCGACCGGGGCGCAGCCGGTGGGCTGTGGACACGGCCTGGCCCCGCCCACCACCGCCGTCGGTAGCCTGCTGCGGTCGGGAGCCGGCGACGCCGGCGGACGCAGGGGCGTGCAGACCCGACGGGAAGGTGATGAGCCAGCGCAGCGCCGTCCGGGGTCGCCGACGCGTGGTGGCGGCCGCGGTGACGCTGGCGGCCCTGGCCGCCGGCGGTCTGGCGCTGCGCGCCGCCACCGAGCGGCCCGCCGGCGGGGGACCCCCGGCGGAGCCCCACCCGGAGGCTGCGGCCGGCGCCACATCCGACCCGGCGGGACAGGCCCCGGGCGGCCGCGGCGAGCCCGGAGGCTACCGGCCGCCGGTGCTGCTGGGCACCCTGGCCGGCGACCGGGTGGGCGAGAGCAGCGGGCTGGTGGCATCCCGGCGCAACCCGGGGCTGCTGTGGACGCACAACGACTCGGGCGGAGGCCCCCTGCTGTACTGCTTCGACCGCCGGGGCGGCGCCTGCGGGGTGTGGCGGGTCGAGGGCGCCCGGGCCGCCGACTGGGAGGACGTCGCCGCCGGTCCCGGCCCCCGGGCCGGCGAGGCCTACCTGTACGTGGGCGACATCGGCGACAACGAGCTCGGCCGGGACCACGTGACGGTCTACCGCCTCCCCGAGCCCGCCGCCGGCCAGCCGGTGACGGGCCGGACAGCCACCGGGACGGCGGAGGCCATCGGGCTGCGCTACCCCGACCGGCCCCACGACGCCGAAGCCCTGCTCGTCGACCCGGCAACCGGTGACCTCTACCTCGTCACCAAGGAGGCGACCGGGCCCGCCGGGGTGTACCGGGCGGCGGCGCCGCTGGCCCCGGGCGCCGTCGCTGTCCTCACCTTCGTCGGCCACCTGGCGCTGCCGCCGGCGCCCGGCGCCCTGCCACCGGTCGTCACCGGCGGCGACGTCGCCCCCGACGGCCGGCGGGTGGCCCTGTGCACGTACGGCGACGCCTACGAGCTGCGCCTGCCCCCCGGCGAGCCATTCTCGGCGGTGTGGCGCCAGCAGCCGCTCCGTGTCCCGCTGGCGCCTCGCCAGCAGGGGGAGGCCATCGCCTACCGCGGCGACGGCCAGGCGCTACTGACAACCAGCGAGGGGCTGCCCGCGCCGCTGCACCAGGTCGAGCGCGACACCTCCCCGTAACGCCTTCGCCCCGAACGGGTGACCGGCCCGACATCGGCCCCTCCTAGGGTCGGTCATGCCGTGGTCGCACCCGTACACCGCAGGAGATCGCTCTTGGGCCGATGGATCGAGCGCCCGCTGCTTGGGTCGCTGGCGCGGCCGCTGGGAGGCTGGCTGGCGGACCGGGCCGGTGGCGCGCGGGTGACGCTGGCGACCTTCGCCGCGATGGTGCCCGCCGTCCTGAGGGTAGTGTTGTTCCTGGGTCGCCGCGGGCAACCCGGCGCCTTCGCCGGCTTCCTGGCGACGTTCGGGGTCCTGTGGCTAGCGCCCGCCGACCAGCTCCGCCAGCGAGCGCTCGTAGGGCGGGCGGGCCACGCCGCGCTCGGTGACGATCGCGCTGACCAGCTCTGCCGGGGTGATGTCGAAGGCGGGGTTGGCGGCGGGGCTGGCGGCGGGCGCCAGGCGCAGCCTGCCCAGGGCGGTGCGCACCTCCTCGG